>JAUXCW010000224.1 GCA_030618705.1 Gammaproteobacteria bacterium
GGTGCCGCCAGCGGCATAGGCACAGGTCTGGTGGAGCGCTGCGCCAAAGAGGGTATGAGACTGGTGCTGGCCGATGTCAACGCCGGGGGTCTCGACGCCCTGGGAGAGAAACTTACGCGATCCGGTGTCGAATACCTCGCCATCCCCACGGATGTCTCCTCTGCGGAGCAGGTCGAGACACTGGCCCGGGAGACCGTGAATCACTTCGGCAGCGTCGACCTGCTATTCAACAATGCGGGCGTCATGGTCAACGGCCTCTGCTGGGAGAAAACGGAGCAGGAATGGGACTGGATTCTCGGCATTAATCTCAAGGGGGTGATCAACGGTATCCGCAGTTTCGTACCCCGTATGCTGGAGCAGGAAACCGAGGGCCATATCGTCAATACCTCTTCACTCGCCGGCTTTCTTGCCGCGCCTCTGATGGGCCCTTACACCGTAAGCAAATTTGCGGTGCGCGGTCTCAGCGAAACCCTGCACTATGAGCTCGCTTCCATCGGAGCAAAGCTGAAAGTGTCGGTATTATGCCCCGGGCAGGTCGCCACCGACATTATGGATTCCGGCGAGGAGCGGCCCGCCAGCGGCGCCCCCGCTGAAGGCCAGGATCAACTGAACGACTACCTGCGCTCGGGTATTTCCGCGGGGATGACACCGGCGGACTGCGCCGATATCGTATTCCAGGCCATCCGCGAGGAACGTTTCTGGATCTTCCCCCACCCCAAATTCAAGCCATCCTACCAGGCCGTGGTCGACAGTATCGTCGAGGAATCGAACCCGGTGTTTACTCCGACGGAGCTATAGTAATATCCGCAGCGATATTCGCGCCTCCGGGGCTCTACCGCCAGCGCCACTCCAGGCGTTCTGAACGGTTGTCGCTCCCGAGCTTCGGTGTAGGCCATCAGTTTCCGATAGGCAATTCAATAGTAAAAGGTCTTATCTTTCGATTAAACACCGCCACACCTTCATCGGGCAATTTGTGACAGCAATCGTCTTCCAACTGTTGCCGCAGTTGCCCGTAGTCTTGCCAATCCAAAGACTCGATATAACATTGCAGCTGGTAAAAGACTTTACACAGGGTGCGGAACTTACCCTGCCGGCTTGCCTGTCTTAAACTATTTAAATAGCTATCGCGATGTACGGTAGGTACAAATACTTTAAATTCGCCTGCGGCACTCAATTCAGCATTCATCATTATACGGGACAAGCGTCCATTGCCATCATCAAACGGATGACACTCACTGACCAAAAACTGTATATAAAGTGCCCGGGCCAAACCCTCAGGAAGAGACAGGTATTCATCAAACGCCCGGATCAACGTCCCCACAAGCAGTTTTGGTTCGACAAACAGTGTATCGCCGGCTTTGTTGTTTTTCTGTTTTAACAGGCCGGGCCTTTTTTCGGGCCGCTCGCCCATAATGAGCTGATGACGCTGCTGTATCAGAAATATTAATTCATCGGCAGTTTGCGGCGTTGTAATCATCTCCTGGTAATCATTGACCACGTCAAATACGGACAGAACGTCATGGCTATCGGCCTGCCGGTTGACCAACAACTTTTTCTGAAAAATAATTTCTTCGGCTTCATCAATCTCAAACTCTGTCCCCTCTATATAGTTTGAAAAGTAACTTTCAAAAAATGAGAGGTTTCTCCAACCGGAAGAGTTGTATGTGTAGGGGTGGGAAGGAAAAGTGAAACACCGCAAATACCCTGCCAGCGACCTGAACAGATCAGCTCGTTGAGCATCATAGGGTAACTGCCTGGAAGTGGCGATAGCGAAATTTCCAGTCAAAGAGCCCTTCACCGACTGTGAAGATAATAAAGCGCCAATTATTTTATTAAGCTTTTGAAACTCCTTTTCCAAGCCCAGGGGCTCAGCAAGTTCACGGGCCTGATCCCTGAGATTGTTTAGCGCTGTTTCACCACGCTTTTGTAGTAGAGTACAAAGCTGATCCTCTACCCACTCATTGCCCAGGGTTTTTACGAACACAGCCGTAGAGCGACCAGCGCTCAAATTCTCCAATAGATACCTGACTTCGGTGCTGCGCAACAACCCCGGGATAAAGGCTTCACTGGCCAAACCTGTATTACCCGGCTGCACAAGTATGGTTAAACCCTCCCCCACCGAAATATGCGCTGGTTTTTTGATATCTGCCACAATCACGATATAGCCATCGACAGGTCGCAACTCATGAGCCGAGCGATAGGCGACAAGCGCATCGGGATACAGATAATCAACTACCTGGTACCAGCGGCTCGCAAGCAACCGTGGAACCTGCTCCGGCGTAGCATCGGTATATACGCCCTGCCGGACACGTCGAAGCCCGCCCTGGCGAACCAGAGCCGATAAACGTTTTGCTTCCTTTTCGCTGTGACTAAAGAATAACTCCGGCATAAAACACCCGAATTGCGAACTTTAAGGGAGTTTAGCGCGAAAAATACGAATTATAAAGGGTTAAAATGTGCAAAAGCGAATATAAAGGGCGTAAGGCAGGAAAAGGGGGCCGTTGGCGAAATCACATTTCACCCCACCAAATCACTATGCCCGGTCCGTACCAAGGATCAGTGCCCCGGTGGGCACACCCACACCACTGCTGACCAACACGTGGTTAACCGCCTTGCCAGGCTGATTGCCTGATGTCCCGCGAATCAGCCGCACCCCTTCGGCGATATTGTTCATGCCGTGAATATACGCTTCCGACAACAAACCACCGTGGGTGTTGTTCGGCAGCCGGCCATCGATATCCAGGGCGCCCTCGCGCACCATGTCCACCGCTTCACCCCTGCCGCAAAAACCGAAGCTCTCCAATTGCATGATGACTTCCGGTGTAAACGCATCGTAGAGACACGCCGCATCGATATCTTGCGGACCCAGGCCGCACTGTTCGTACACCACCCGCGCCGCCAGTTCCATCTCGGGCAGGGAGGCCAGCTCATCCCGGTAAAAACTGGTCATTTGCTCCTGCCCTCGGGTCGAGGCCTGGGACACCCCGCGAATAATCGCCGGTTTTTGCACCAGGTCCCGGGCCCGCTCCACGCTGGTGACCAGGATGGCGCAACCACCGTCGTTTTCCTGACAGCAATCGTACAGGCGCAGTGGCTCGGCAATCAGCTTCGACGCCATATAGGCTTCCATCGTCAGCGGTTTGCCATAGAATAGCGAACGCGGATTAGTCACCGCATAGTTTCTCTGCGATATGGCCACCCGCCCGAGGTCTTCGGAGGTCACGCCGTACTGATGCATATATTTATGGGCGATCATCGCCACCCAGGAGACAGGGGTGAGCATGCCGTATGCCATATACCATGACCAGTGGATGATATCGCTACTGGCAATATCACCGGACACACCTCGCCCCATGCGACGGCCGGAACGACCATTCATGGCGCGCCAGACCACCACATTTTTAGCCGCACCGGTGGCGACTGCCATGACAGCCTGGTGAATAAGGCACACCGCCGCACCGCCGCCATAATTCATTCGGCTGAAAAAGGTTAAATCACCGGCACCCACGGCCCGGGCCACCTCGATCTCGTCGGTTGAATCCAGTGTGTAACTTGCCAGCCCGTCGACCTCCGAGGCTTTGATGCCGGCATCATCTATCGCCGCACTGATCGCCTGGGCGGCGAGGGATAATTCCGATACGCCGGATTGCTTATTGAATGCGGTAACACCAATTCCCGCGATCGCCGCTTCATCACTCAAAGTTGTCGGCATCAGGCAACTCCGACCGGCTGAAACATAGGCAGACGAAAACCATCCGGGTCTTCATGTATGACCATTTCCACCGCCATATCGAATTGCACCTCGTCGGGCTCGCATTGCAGCAACTGCGAGGTAAATCGTGTCCCCTCTTCCAACTCGACTAACACAATAATGAGTGGGTATTCGAAACCGGGAAATCGCGGGTGATGCAGAACGGTATAGCTGGCAATAGTGCCCCTGCCGCTGGACTCGATGTAATCCCATTCCAGCGAGCGGCATTCGCCGCACATCGGACGCGGCGGGTGACGCAAATGGCGACATGCCACACAGCGCTGGATGCTCAACACGCCTTCCTGCGCAAGCTCCCACCACCAGTGGTTGTCCTCCCCCTGAGGGGGTTTTATGCGATGGGAATCGACCATAACTTAATCAACCCGGATATAAATAGCGCCCATTAAACCACGGCCTTTTTCTTCTTCGCCTTCGGTTTCGCTTTGGCCCTGGTTTTACCTTTCCCCTTGTCGATAGTGACTGCCTTCAGCTCGGCAAAAGACTCCGCCAGGCACTCTTGATAAAAGTCCGGGTCAGGCATCATCTCGCGGCAGGCATGAAAGCATAGATTGATCTTTCCCTGCTTGTTCATGACTGAACTCGATGCGGTGTGGAACAATCCGACCCCGGGCAAGAGCGGCCCGATACCGAAGCCCTCAACGACCTGTGCACCGGCAAAATACAGCTGATTGGGCGGCCCGGGTACATTCGACAGTATGGTGTTATACGACTGCACACCCATGGATGCGGCCACACCCATCGCCATGGGCAGTATGCCACCGGGAATCGCCTCCATGAGGTCGAGATTGATGCGGACGTCCGATGCCTGGACGTGTGCTTTCGCCTCTACCGCGGCATCGTGTACTGCCTTAAGGCGTTCAAGGGGGTCCTTATAGCCGACACAGAGATCAACACCCATAAAGCCGATCACATTGCCCCCGGTACCCCTTTCGCTTTCGTCGCGCACATCGATGGGGCAACCGCAGGTCAGCAACTTATCAGGTAATTCACCCTTGGCTTCCAGGTATTTACGCAGGCCACCTGAGACAATTGCCAGCAGTGCATCATTGATGGTCGCACCGTCCAGGCTGTTTTTGACCGCCCGGACTTCGCCGAAGTCGAAAGTGACGGCTCCCAACACTCGATGTGACGCAATATCCCTGTTGAATCGGGTCAGCACCTCGCGCTTAACGGAATCCGGTCGTTCCGCATCCGGCAGCTTCTTGATATCACGAGCACTGCCCATCATACGTCTGGCAAGATTATAGATCCGCCGCGGTTTTCTCAGGACATTCATATACGCCCGCCCGAAAACAACCGGTGGTGAATAGGGTGGCCTGATCACACGTGCCTGTTCCGGCTCGATTTCCCTTGGCTCAGGGCCGAAATCGTGGATAGCGGCGATCATTTCAGCGGCGCTGATACCATCCATCACACTGTGGTGAAGCTTGATCAACACGGCAAAGCTGCCCGGCGGTACATCGCGGACATTATCGAGCCCCTCGATGACATACATTTCCCACAGCGGCCGGGTGAGATCCAATGGCCTTGCATTGATCCGGGCAAGTAGAATGAGCAGTTGACGCCAGTCACCGGGCTTGGGCAGGGCAATATGGCGGACGTGGTATTCCAGGTCAAAATCGGCGTCATCAATCAGGTAGGGTCTATCGAGACCCAGGGGCACTTCCTGTAGCTTACTGCGAAAGAGCGGAGACAAATGCAGGCGCGACTTGAGGCGCTCCAGTATTTGCATAAACCGTACCTGCCCGCCGGGAGCGGTCGACTGGTCGTAAATTGCCACACTGGCGATATGCTGGGGGAGTCCCATCCTTTCGATTTCGAGAAAAGAATTATCCTGTCCGCTGAGTTGCTTCATTAAATCCTCTGA
>JAUXCW010000129.1 GCA_030618705.1 Gammaproteobacteria bacterium
GTTCGCCCTGATACCGGCCGCTGCCTCGGTGTTGATCCTGCTGTTTTTTGTCGTGGAACCCCGGCGCACTGCCACCGATAGCAAACCCGCATCGCCGTTGAGCGCCCGCGAAATCGGGCACCTGGGCAGGTCATATTGGGTAACGGTGTTGATTGGCGCTACACTGACCCTGGCGGGCTTTAGCGAAGCGTTCCTCATCCTTCGCGCCCAGGACACCGGTTTGACGCTTGGGCTGATACCCCTCGTCTTTATCGTCATGAATATCATCTACTCCCTGTCAGCCTATCCGGCTGGCCTGTTGTCCGACCGCTACGGCAGGTCCAGCCTGATAGTCGCCGGGTTTTTGGTCATCATTGTCGCCGATATCGTGCTGGCCATGGCGACGGGCACCTGGGTGGTGATGGCGGGGGTCGCACTCTGGGGACTATATCTGGGCCTGACCCACGGCGTACTGGCAGCCCTTGTCACCGATACCGCGCCGGCGCACTTGAGGGGGACGGCCTTCGGCGTGTTCAACCTGGTCAGTGGCATCTCGATGCTCGTGGCCAGTGTGATTGCCGGGTGGCTCTGGGATCGCTACGGCGCTCCCGCACCATTTATCGCCAGTGCGGTTTTTGCAAGTCTCGCGCTTGTCGGCTGGCTCGCACACGGCAAGACGGTCAAGCGGGCGGCTTGATCCGGTTCTATTTATTTAGTCCTTTCGATCCCCCTGCCAGCCCAGTACGGCATTTGCCACAAAGCGTGGCTCGGGCGGTAGAGAGTAAATATCTTTCTCGTATTCCTTGTTGTACGGGGAAATATTCAGCGTCTTGCCATCGACGACCAGCGTACTACTGCCGCCCGGGTCGAAGCCCATTGCGGTTTCAGCGCCGTAGGAAATCAGGATATCGGCCATATCATCATGGGTGGCGCCGACCGATTCGCGTATCCGGCCGTTGATTGCCAATACCAGCAGATTTCCCTCGCGGCTCAAGCCAACCGCGATTTTTGGCCCGCGCATATGCGTGTAGTCCAGGCGGGCGGCCTGGGTTTTAATGGAGCTGGCTGTTTTCCAGCCTTCTTTTTCCATATCGATGGCGGCTTTCCCGCGCTCCAGCAGCATCGGGCCGGCCTCGACAGCATAGGTCAATCGACTCCAGTCGAACTGCTTGTGCGACAGCATGTCGATTTTGAGTTGCTGGTTTATCTTGAACATTTTTTTGTCAAACTGAGCGGCGGGAATAGAGAGGGTGATGCCGACCGGTATAACCGGGATACTTTGACCTTTCGTGGTATGGATAAGCTCCTTGACCTGGTTCCCCGCCAGGCGAACGATGACGTTACCGTCCCCGTTGATAGTTTCCTGATCCCATAACAAGTCGTAGAAGCAGGGTTTTGTCGCCGAGTGCGTATTATATTGCCTGCCGGCAAAGGTGATAGAGCCACCCTCGTGTGAAATGGTAAATCCGTGTTTGCTACTGACTCTACGAATCCCCAATTGGCCGTCATCATAGATTAGAAAAGCCGGCTTATTAAATAATGGCGGGCATTTGACCTCCTTGTCGACCATAAGGAAGCCCAGCGGGCTGCCTATATAGGTCTCCGCAAGGCCCAGCTTGCCCACCAGTTCGGGGTTCAATATATAGCCACCGTTCCAGGCAATCTGCGCTTTATTGCCGCTCTTGCGTTGATACTCCTTGATCAATTCGGTAACCGGCCTTGGCGCGGAATTTGCGGTATGGGTGGCAAAACGCCAGCCCGTACTCTTATCGATTTTCAGTTCTGCCAGGACACCGCTCCAGGGCATTCCATCCGTATACACGCTTCCGACAAAGCTATAGTCAACCGCTATTGCTGATGATTCCTTATTCAGGGATGCATCGAGATTATCCAATAAAGTGCTGATCGGCGTTCCGTGTTGCTGCGCGTCTTCGCGGATCAGCTCGTAGAGTTCGTCCTCGCCAAGTTTTTTTGCCAGCCTGGCGAACTGCCTGCTCTGCATCGCGGTATCAAAGTCTTTCGACGTTTGTACCGGGGTAGGGTAGGACAATGTGGTTCTCACCCCCGCGGGAACAAACTGGATAAAACCGCTGTACATGGGGATTCCCATTATCTTTTCGGTCAGCACAGTTTTTACCTTGCCGATATGAAACCGGTCGATATCGAGGATATCGGTCATCATCGCCGCGCTCTGTCCATTGGTGATGATAAAGCCACGCTTTTTCTTCACATCACGCAGGACTTTGAGACCCTTCAGCCCCATCTGGCGCAAATGAAAACCAATACAGCTCTGCGGGATTGTGATCAATTCGACGAGCCCCGACTTGTAGAGAACATATAGCTCCCTGTCGACAGCGGAATTTATATAGTGCTTTACGCTCGCGGAACTGGCCAGGTTATACAAGTAGGACTTGGGTGAGAAAATATAGACTTTTGGCAGGCGGGAAATATTTTTTTGCAGTAGCTCACCGGTAATCTCCTCGTCTATCCCGAGGTCGAGGATTGTGCGAACGGGCTGGACAACGAAGAACTCCATTTCATAACGTACATACTGCCCCGGAAAATAGACCCGGGGCGCGACTTGCTTGAGCTTGTGGAAAAGTTTGTCCCGGTTGTCGATTCCCAACTTGTGGCTGGTGGTGAGTTGAACAAGCGCCAGGTTCCAATCGACGAAGAAAAACGGTGTCGGCGAATTCTTGATTTCAGGTTTGTGTGGATGAATAACGTCTTCGAAAATGGTATTGATAACCCCCGTCAGCTCCTGGAATGTATAGTCCTGGTAAGGGTAATAGTGGTTGTTACGATGACGGTAGGTCAGGGCATGGTCGTGCTGGATGGTCTTTTCACCGCTATGGTGCTCAAAAATATCATCGACAGCGTTAAAAAAATAATGGTACTTTTCTTCGGATATTGCATCGTTATTTATGTGAGTGCGCCACAAATCCTGCGCATATATCTGGGCCTCACCGCGAACCCCCTGCTCCTCGACCCTGAAGTAGCTGGGGTCGATCAGGGATTTCAACAGCATCATAAAACGAAGGCGCCCGTATCCGGGAAGATACTCCCTGGTCCTGGTATTGATAACCGCCTCGAGGTCTTTGTTGGTAAAGTGAATATAAGGCTCGTAGTCCGAAAAGTATTCTTTCACTCTTAGCGTTGGCTTGGCGATCGACTGTAGCTGTAAATAGAGTTTGTAGAGCACCGCTTCCAGCGATCGCTCCAGGCTCTCAATATCGTAGCGTGTCTTAATAACCTGCTCATTGTGCTCCACGTCTTCGACATAGTCCTGGGGGTAAAACAGGCGTTGTACCGTGCTTACGACAACAGCATTGGGTATGGATTTCCTGAATTCCAGCACACGCAAGCGCTGGGATTCTTCCAGGTGTTCGCCGATGACCTCGGCATAGACTTCCTCGGGCTCATAACGACGGCAGAAAACCGGTTTTCCGGCAGCTGCCGCTTCTATCAGCGGCAGCCCCCTTCCTTCGCTCTCGCTGGGTAACAGTATGAGCGAGGCGGCTTTATAGAGATCGGTGATTCCAATGGGGTTCCTGTACGCAGATTTATACTCCGGCATATCGAAGGCACTAAACAGGAAGCCAAGGAAAATCCTCTTGCGATAATCCGCCGGGGTCTTTTCCAGCAGGGCGGAAAACTTGCGGATCAACCTGAAAAAATACTCCCGCTGCCCCACGGGTATTGGGCCGGATACAATAACTGATACTTTAAGAGACGGATTTTCCGCAAATTGTTCGGCAAATTCCTCCTGCAGCAGTAACTTCTCCAGCAGGTCGAAAACCACCTCAATTCTTTTTCTGCCGATGACTCTGGTCGGTTGCAACAGAAGAATGTTGTTATTGACAAAATCAAAATTTTCTTCAGTAGACGCCCCACATAAAAAAGGCATATTTGAGAAACTGGTTTTATGCTCGAGTACATCCCCAATGGGGTGTGCCTTGTTGTTGAGTATGACGCCAATCTGCATCAGCGTGTTGATAGATTCTCTTTTTGAGATCGACTCAAAATCAGAGGTATCGACCACCGTTCCCAGCAAGGCGACATTGGCCGGGTTGTGCCCGTTAACCTCGACGACGTGCCGCATTTGGCCCTCGTTGATATTTACCGTCATCCAGGATCGGGATTTCCACGGGAACACTACATCGAGGGTGGAAAAGAATTCTCCGACGTGGGCGTTGGTAAAGAAGAAATCCCGTGGTCCTGGTTTGAGCTGGTACTTTTCTATATCTACCTCGCGATGCCCTCCCTCCCAGTAGAAATCGTGATTGTTATTGATAACCGGAATGCCCTGGTACTCCGAAATCAGGATCGTGGCGAGGGCCAGGGAAACGTTCCCCGGGTTCGAGCAGATGTTGATGAGGTATAGAAGATTGATATTATTTTCTTCGATACAGGTGGCGAGCTTTTCGGTAAGAAACAGCACCTCATCCCAAAATTGCAGGATAAGTCTGTTGTATTCTTCGCTCCCGCGTTCCAGCCTGGTTTTAAAGAAACCCTCGAATAATTCCCAATCATTAAAGCTTTTGATTTCAGGCATTGCATGGCGATGGAAACTACCGGACAAAATCTGTTCACTCTCCGGCTTTATCTGGCCGGCAATAAGATGTAACTGCACGCTGGGCAGTAATTGCCGAAAAGCGGATGCGTACTTGGCAACCTCTATCGTTGTGCCGTCTATGGCAAAATCGAAGGTTAAAAAGCCAATCCCGCCTTTTACCAGAGTTTCTTTAAATGAATAGAAATCCGACTGAAACCCGGCACCGGATGGCCTTTCCTTTAATCGATCCAGGAACAGTCCCAGGTCGAACCAGGTGTTGATATTCTCCTTCTTCAGTTGGCCAATCAGTTCATTTATTGAAGTCGTCATCGATTTATTGACCTGCTTATCTACACGAAATGGGGATGTACTGCCAGAAGACTACAATAAGCCACCAGAGTGATCCATGACAAGGAAAACGGTAAAGAAAAGGACATATACTAAGCGGGTAGGGGCTTACCGACCGTAGGTCGAATACTCGAAAACAAGACCCTGGCGTGCCCCATTTACGAGCATGTGTCGGGGTATTGGCTACCCCGGAAGAGCTACCGGCTATCCGAAGAGAAGCTCCAGCTTTTCGCGTAAAACGTCGTAGGAAAAAAGCAACTTGCCAAGATTATAATTGTATTCCGCTATCTCTTTCTGCTTTTTCTTGCTGTGAATGATTTTGTCAATCTCGGCAACCGCTTTATCTGTTAGGATACCATCCTCGATCATAACAGCCTTAAACCCTTTGCTGCCTATATCGGGCCAATATACCGGTTTGTAATCATTGACAAAGATCGGCGTTTTACTGAGAACGGCCTCTACGAAGGCGTTACCGAAGCCTTCATAGGTACTGAAATAGGTGACAGCCGTGGCGTGCGCATAGGCGTCCGATAGAGAATAAATTTTTGCACCATCCGGTGACGTTCCACGATCATTAAGAATGCGGTGAGAGGCAAAAATAACCTGATCCTCCATTTTTCGCTCATGGATGATATCTATCAGTTCTTTGTAATAGCCTTTACGGGTATCGTCTGCCGCACTCCCGGTGATTACCAATTTAACATTTTTGTTATCGAGTCGATGAACCAGGTCCAATGCGGTTACGATACCTTTCCTTTTAACAATACGCGTTATCTGGAATAGTGGGATATCGGTTTCCTTCAGGCCGATCGACTGTGGAAGATCCTTGTTATAATCATCCAGTTCGCCGTAAGGCTGGTTAAAATCCATGACATTCGGCACATAGACCGAACTGATACCGTAGGTCTCCTTCAACAGATCGCGGCCATAGGTATTGATGACGGCATGTTTGGCGTGGGGGATTTGCATCGGAAAGGTATCTTTGACGATCTGCTCCACTTCCGGAAACGGTGTTTTATACCGGTCACCTCTCTCCCACCAGTAGTCATGGTCGTGACATACAATAGGTATGCCCGTGGTTTCCACCAGCTTATTGATGGCCATCCCCATGGTTAAGTGGGCGGGAAGGGCGGAGGCGTTTTCAGACAGCAGCACATCGAGCTTGTTCTTCATTAGCCAGGTGAACATCCGGATCGCCAGGTAGTCCGATACCCGCTCCAGGTGTTCGGTCAGTGCTTCGGGCTCGTCTGTCGGCAGAAAGAAGGCGCGGTTTTGTTCCCATTCGCATTCCGGGGAGAAAAACGACAGTCCGGGAATCAGCGTTTCCATATCGTCGCCGACGATGGACTTTTTAAAGCGCCCGGAGAGAATAAAGACCTCATGTCCCATATCCTGGAGGATTGTTACCCATTTTTCTGTTTCCAGTGCAACCCCGTCGACATCGCCGATTCGGCCTATTATTACACCAATCCTCATAACACCCTCTTTATTGTTAGCTTCCGAACCAGCCGGAATTTACCCCAAAACCCCATATCCAGAACTACCGGCGACTCGATTGGTAATACGGGCTCTGCCCGGCACCGCAATCAAAAGCGCGGGATCACGAATAATATTAGCTGTTTGTGAAACTTTCATTAACTATTTGCGATCTTTTCGTCCGTTGTCGCACTGGATAAAACGATGCCCGGCGACCCGGTTTCCCGGGCGTCCACCCGCGGCCAGGTGGCGAAAAGATACGCGCTTTATTTGATCATGGGATCTGGATATGATTACCGGCTATCGCTCCGCCCACCCAGATTGGTGTTTAAAGCCCCATAACCGACAGCTCCAGACCAAGGAATCTCACTATGAAATCACGCGCCGCGGTGGCCTTTGAGGCCGGCAAACCCCTTGAAATTGTCGAGGTCGACCTGGAAGGGCCGAGGACAGGGGAGGTACTGGTCGAGATCATGGCGACCGGCGTTTGCCATACCGACGCATTTACCCTCTCCGGTGACGACCCCGAGGGCGCTTTCCCGGCCATCCTCGGCCATGAGGGAGCCGGAATCGTACGCGAGGTCGGTGCCGGGGTAAAAAGCGTACAGCCGGGGGATCATGTGATCCCCCTGTACACCGCCGAGTGCCGCGAATGCGAGTTTTGCCTCAACCCGAAAACCAATCTCTGCCAGGCGGTCCGGGCTACTCAGGGCCAGGGCGTGATGCCCGATGGCAGTAGCCGTTTCTCCCTCGACGGTAAACCCCTGCTGCACTATATGGGCTGCTCGACGTTTTCCAACTTCACCGTCCTGCCGGAGATTGCCGTCGCAAAGATTCGTGACGACGCCCCCTTCGACAAGGTCTGCTATATCGGTTGCGGCGTGACCACCGGTATCGGGGCGGTCGCCTTTACCATGAAGGTGGAAGCGGGCTCCACCGTGGCCGTGTTCGGGCTCGGCGGCATCGGTCTCAATGTCATCCAGGGTGCTCGCATGGTGGGCGCAACGCGAATCATCGGCATCGACACCAATCCTGCCAAGGTCGAGTTGGCGACA
The DNA here is from genome assembly GCA_030618705.1 of Gammaproteobacteria bacterium. Taxonomy (GTDB): domain Bacteria; phylum Pseudomonadota; class Gammaproteobacteria; order Pseudomonadales; family JAHEGP01; genus JAHEGP01. The sequence continues at coordinate 7,414 of JAUXCW010000129.1, forward strand.
AAATTCGGCATGACCGACTTCGTCAATCCCCGGGAGGTCGAGAATGTGGTCGATCACCTGGTACAGATGACCGGAGGCGGTGTCGAGTACAGCTTCGAATGCATCGGCAATGTCGATGTCATGCGCCAGGCACTGGAGTGCTGTCACAAGGGCTGGGGCGAGAGCTGTATAGTGGGTGTGGCAGGCGCCGGCAAAGAGATTTCCACACGACCGTTCCAGCTGGTAACCGGTCGTTCATGGCGCGGTACCGCTTTCGGCGGCGCTCGCGGCCGCACGGACGTACCCAGGATCGTGGATTGGTATATGGAGGGAAAAATCAATATCGATGACCTGATCACCCACACCATGCCGCTGGATGACATCAACAAGGCCTTCGACCTGATGCATGCGGGTAAAAGCATCCGCTCTGTGGTTGAGTACTAGCCATGGAGCAAATCGGTGCCGACAAGTGCTTTGGCGGGCAACAACTACGTTACCGCCACTCATCCAGTACGCTCAGTTGCGAGATGAATTTCTCACTTTTTCTACCGCCCCAGGCCGACCAACGCGCGGTCCCTCTGCTTTACTGGTTATCGGGTTTGACCTGTACCGACGAGAACTTTGTCACCAAGGCCGGCGCGCAACGCTATGCGGCGGAGTACGGCATCGCCATCGTCACCCCGGATACCAGCCCCAGGGGCGAGCAGGTGCCGGACGACCCGGAGGGCGCATGGGACTTCGGCCTCGGCGCGGGTTTTTACCTCAATGCCACCCGCGAGCCGTGGCGCGAACACTACCGGATGTACGATTATATCGTGGAGGAACTGCCCGCACTGCTGCACAATCGCTTCCCGCTCGATGACGAGCGCGTGGCCATTTCTGGGCACTCCATGGGTGGCCACGGCGCGCTCACCATCGCCCTGAAAAACCCGCGTCGGTTTAAATCCGTTTCCGCCTTTTCGCCCATTTGCGCGCCCATGCAATGCCCCTGGGGCGAGAAAGCGCTGGGAAATTATCTTGGCGATAAGCGCTCGGTCTGGCAGGACCACGACAGCACAGTGTTGATAAGCCAAGCTGACACCCAGTTGCCGATACGTATCGACCAGGGCGATGCAGACGACTTTCTACAGTCCCAGCTGAAAACCGAATTACTGCAAAAGGCGAGCGATGAGGCGGGCTATCCCATTGAAATCCACATGCAGCCGGGTTACGACCACAGTTATTTTTTTATCGCCTCCTTTATCGGCGAACACCTGCGCTTTCACGCGCGGCACCTGTAAAGCGGTGGCCGGCACTCCGGTGGCCGGCGCGCCGGATGGAAACTACTTAAGCGAAACACCATCTCCTCAAGCTTAGTAATGTCGAATTCGATCGACCATTACAAACCCATGGCTCGATCCATGGCCAAATAGAAACGCGCTACCGCCCCCAATTTGGGAGGCGAATATCTGCTCTGTAGATTGTATGTTCTGCCTTGAATATATCTACGTTTTCCGAAGAGGAGATGGACATGAAACTCTATACAAAGATCCTGCTGGTAGCTCTTACTTCAATGCCAGTGGCGTTAATGGCCGGCAGCGATCTATCCGACAAAAATGTAAAATACATTGGTGATCCGACGGCCAAACGAATCTGTAGTACGGTCATCGAGGATGATGCCGTTCGCTTGCAGCAATTGTTAAAGGAGCACCGGCGGCACATCCTGTACGGTTATAGATTTCATCTAAACGGTCGCGC
>JAUXCW010000040.1 GCA_030618705.1 Gammaproteobacteria bacterium
GCGATGACGGCGCTTGCGTCGTCTGCCCCGTCTCTGAGCCGGCTTCTACCGCACCACCAGAGGCGTCGAGAATTTGCTCGGGCAGGGTAGTGCTGCGCAGGCTCTGGCTGCCCAGGTCCCACCAGTAAAAGGTTTGCGCCGGTAATCGGTAGCTGCCGACACCTTCGATCATATAGGTAATTGACTCGGTACGGCGCGCCCGGTACGCACCCCGGTTATTGTCATCGCTGACGAGCGGGGGCTTCTGGTAGACCGCCAGCCCGTCCTGGGCCTCGGCGCTGATTTCCGGCAGCATCATGGCGGCGATATTTTCGGCGCTGAAGGTGATCTGCCGCTGTATCGCATCCCCCGGTTCGAGCTGGTCCAGTTTGCGGTTGTAGCTTTCCTCGACCTTGAAATCGGTGCCGGCGATCCAATTCTTTATACCCTCCATCCCGGGTGGCATTCGAGCCTCGAAACTGACCGGGTGAGTCATCGTGCGGCCGACTATCGACGTGCCCGCCTCGCCGGCAATGGAAAGCGTCAGATCCAGGGGAGGGATATCGTAGCGGCCTGCGCGCTGGGGATACAGGGTGATACTCCATCGCTGCACGGTAAAGGTCTCACCCGCTAACCGGCGGGTGGAATTGACCGCAAACTGCTCTCGCCTCAGGACCACGGCGTCCTCGAGCTCCAGCCTGCCTATGCGGGTGCCGGCGGTGAACCAGGTATTGGTGCTCACCTCGATAGACAGATTGACCTGCTGTTGTACGACGATCTCGGTGTCCGGTTCGACCCAGGTTTTTATGATCAAACGGCCACTTTTCCGTAGCTGCTCCAGCGTTGGTGGCGTTTCCGTGGCACAAGCCTGGCCCACGCCCGCGGCCAATACCAGGCACAGGGCGGCTTGCCAATAAAAGCGCCTATGGCGTCTCACCGGCATCCCCCCGCTCCAGTTGCATCAGGAACTTGATGCTGAGAAACACCGACGGATCCTGCTGGATCTGTCGCAGCCACATATCGCGGATACGCTGGTCACTAAGGATCTGATCGGCGGAAAATTGCTCGATTTCCTTTTTCTCCCAGGATTTCTCGTCGGCCCCTTCTGCCCTGAGGGGTTCGTCGCCCAGTTCCTCGCTTTGTTCGCCGCCTTCGCTCTGCTGGCTTTCACTCATGCGATTGATATCGTCGATAATCGTCTGCACGATCTTACGGTTCTTCAAGGCGCCGGGGTGTTCGGGCGCCATGGCCAGCACCTGGTCATAGGTTTCCACGGCGTAGACGTAATTCTGGCCCTGGGCCCAGGCATTGGCTAGGTTGAACAGCCCGTCGACGGTCTCTATCTGGGCAAAAACCTCCGTCGCCGCGGTGAAGTTTTCGTCCAGGTAAAAGGCGACGCCGCGCCAGGCGGTATCCTGGAAGCGCCTGGCGGCGAGGCCGTACTCGCCCTTCTCGAAGTAGTAGCGGCCCTGTTGGTCCGGGGTCAACCACAGGTCGATAAAGCGGACTTCCGCCGCATGCGCTGACGGGCTGGTACCGGCCCCGGTGATGATTACTGCGGCAAGGGCCCAGTGCAGGGTCCAGCCCTTGCGGAACCAGAGCAGGAACAGCAGCGCCAGCGGGAAAATAAGGTAGTAGCCGAAATCCACCCAGGGGCGGCCGCTGTCCTCGATATCGAGCAAATGGTTATTAATACGGCGGTTGATGCGCTGCACGTCCGTGGCGTCGAGGGTGAGATCCTGGTAGTAACCGCCGGCGGCGTCGGCCAGCTCGACCAGCGCCGCCCGTTGCAGTGGAATATCCGTGTCACTCAGGGCATCGTCGCCGTCCTGCGCACCCATGCCGAGCACCAGCAGTTGGTGTTGGCTGTCGGCAAAATAGTCGGCGAATGCCTGCTCCGTTGCCGGCCCCGTGCCATCGGCCACGACCAGCACGCTACCCGGGACGTCCGAGTCCCGCAACATGGCGTAGGCGATGGGCAGGGCCCGCTCGGCGAACTTGCCGGTTCGGGGCATCATTTCGGGCACCACGGCGACGAGGAAATTAGCCACGATATCCGGGTCGTTGGTGAGCGGTATCACACTGTGGGCGCTGCCGGCATAGACGATCAGGCCGGTGCGTGCCCCGGGGCGCAGGGCCAGCAAATCCTCAATTTTTTGTTTGGCGCGTTCCAGCCGGCTGGGCTGTATATCCTGCTGATTCATCGAACCGGACAGGTCGAGGGCGATTACCAGTACCGCCTTGTCCTCGACAAGGGGGGAGGGTTGCCGCTCCCAGCTGGGACCGGCGAGGGCGATGATGCCGGTGAGAGTAATGACGGCCGCCACACTGATGGGGTTGAACCAGTGTGAATGGCCGCCTCGCACCAGCATGGCGGCGGCCAGGTGGGGGGCAATGATCGGCGTCCACCGGTCGAGTGAATCCCGCGCCTTTCTCAGGTAGAGCAGGCAGATGACGACAACGGGCAGGCCGGTCAGCCACCAGGGGCGGATAAAATGCAGTTGGCCCAGCGCGGCTAAATCAGGCATGGCTCGCTCGCTTGCGCTGCAACAGCGACCACCCGGTCATTACCATAAAGAACAACAGGTAGCCGCCGATGACGATGGCCAGGGGATAGTGATGCAGGCTGTATCGTGGACGGTGGCTGAGCGATTCGAACAGCTCCGGCTCCAGTGCGTTGATGGCGCTGTATGCCTGTTCGAGTTGTGGCCGATCCAGCGCCTGGTAGTAACCGCCGTCGGTGATTTCGGCAGTGCGCTGCAGAACCTCCAGATCCAGGGCTTCCTCGCCGACGGTGGCCGGGTCGCCGATGGCGATACTGTAGATGGTGATGCCGTATTGAGCGGCGACCTTGGCGGCATCTACCGGTGGCACTTTGCTACCGGTGTCGTTACCGTCGGTGAGTACGATCAACACCCGATTCTCGGTATCGGTATTTTCAAACAGCTTGATGGCCAGCCCGATGGCATCGCCGAACACGGTGCTCTGCCCCGCCATGCCGATTTCGGTTTCCTGTAACAGGGTCATCCACGCCCCGTGATCCTCGGTGAAAGGGGCTTGCAAATAGGGCGCATCGCCAAAAACAATCAGGCCCAGGCGGTCGTGCTCGCGCTGTTCGACAAACTCCTGCAATACCAACTTTACCGCTTGCAAGCGGGAGATGCGCTCGCCGCCTGCCGTGCTGAAGTCCGTCACCTCCATGGAGCCCGACAGATCCACGGCAATCATCAGGTCGCGGGCGGATTTATTGCGTACGATGGGGTCGCCCAGCCACTCCGGTCGCGCCAGGGCGATGACGATGAGCAGCCAGGACACGCCCAGCCAAATGCGCTGGAATAACAAGCGGGGCAACACCACGGAGCCGCGGCCCGGGGTCGCGCCGGTGAGTTTGACCAGGCGCTGGAAAAACGGCACCTGGATGGAATCCTTGCTCTCCTTGTAAACCGGTAGCAGCCAGTAGGCGAGCGCGGGCAGGGGCAGGCACAGGAACAGCCAGGGATGGGCGAACTCAAGCATCGTCGGGGTTCTCGCCGGCGACCACCCGGTGTCGCGCCAACCAGCGGCGAGACATTTTTAGCAGCTGGCGCGCCTCGTGCTGGGGGATTTGCCGCTCACTGCCGGGCTGGTAGGCGATGGTGAGTAAATTGCGGCCCGGCACGCCGCGGAAGCACGGCCCCTTGTAGCGGGTATCGTAGTGGGCATCGAGGAAGGCCAGCCACGGCTCACCGCTGAGCGCTGCAACCTCGCTGCGGGGATAGGCGTGAAGCGCGGTGCCCTTTAGCAGCGCCGGCAGTGCTGCCAGTGCCCGCTCATAGCTCTCGCCGGTGCTTTCTTGTTGCAGGCCTGCCAGTTGCGCCAGGGCGTGCCGTCGATAACGATTGCTCCACCATCGCCTTGCGGCAAGGTAGAGACGGCGTGCCGCCCAGATGGCTGCCAGCAGGGCCAGTAGCTGCCAGCCAATAGTTTGGGGCCACCAGGATACCGGCTCCGGCATCGTGATCTCGTCGATGCCGTGGAGCATATAGTTGCCGAAAGTATTGTCGAATAGCTGGCTCATCGTCTGCCCCGTTGTCGGGCGTCGCCGATTGCCTTGCGAATTTGCTCTTGCACGGGGATGACGGTGTCGGTGGAAATAACCGGCACATCGTATTTTTTCAGCTCGCCCTGGAGGAATTCGACGCTGCTGACGAAGTCGCTGGTGTACTGTCGTTGCAACTTGCGATTGCGGGCATCGACTTCGATTTGCAGTGCGCCGTCGCTGACCACCAACTGATGGCCGGGCAAATCCTTCTCCAGCGGGTCGTAGATTTGGGTGGCAATAATATTATTGTGTCGCGACAGGCGCTTGATGTGTTTTACCGTGGTCGTGTCCCAGCCGGTCATATCGCTGATGAGGACGATAAGGTAGTCGTGGCCGCAGAGCTGTTCCGCTTCGAGCAGGCAGCGATTGAGCTGCGGGGCGCCGGAAGCCGGCCCCTTGCCGGCGGCAAGGGCATGGTTCATGCGCAGGGTATGGTGCAATATCTGCATCACTGTGGAGCGGCTGCGACGGGGTTTGACCTCTGCAATTTCGTGGTCGTTGAAAACCAGTGCGCCCACGCGGTCGCCCACGGCGAGTACCCGCCACGCGGCCAGCGCGGCAACTTCCGCGGCGACCACGGATTTCATTTTCTCCACGCTGCCGAAGAACATACTCTGGCGCTGGTCTACCAGCAATAACACCGGGCGTTCGCGCTCCTCGGTATAGACCCGTACATGGGGTTTGCGGGTGCGATTGCTGACTTTCCAGTCCATGGTGCGGATATCGTCGCCGATGCGATAGTGGCGCAACTCTTCAAAGTTGAGGCCACGCCCCCTCAGGCGGGAGGCATGCCTGCCGAGCAGGACGCTGTGTATCGGTTGTTTGGGCAGGAAGCTGAATCCCCTGGCCTGGTGTTGCAGGGCATGGAGGTGGTGCAGGCCGACGTAGATCCTGTTGTCCGGCTCAGGGCTTGTTGCGGCGCCATCCCTTGCCATACCCCGACCCCGCCTCAGGCTACCGCGACTTGTTTGATTATTTCAGTCACCACCTGGTCGGGGCTGACGCCTTCCGCACTGGCCTCGTAACTGAGAATCAGGCGGTGGCGCAATACCGCCGGGGCCACCGAGCGCACATCGTCGGGGTCGACGAAATCCTTGCCTTGCAGCCATGCATAGGCGCGACTCGCCTTGTCCAGGGCGATACTGGCACGGGGGCTGGATCCCACCTCGATCCAGTGTTGCAATTCGCTGTCGGCATAGCGTTGCGGTTGGCGACTGGCCATGACCAGGGCGACGATATAGTGCTCGATCGATTCCGCCACCTGCATTTTGTGAATGGCCCGGCGGGCGTCGAGTACGTGCCGTTGTTCGATTTTCGTCGGTGGCTCCTCCCCGGATGTTTGTTCCTCGCTTCTCACCAGGCGCACGATATCCAGCTCCGCGCTATCTTCCGGATAGTCGATAACGACCTTCATCAGGAAGCGATCCATCTGCGCCTCGGGGAGAGGATAGGTGCCCTCTTGCTCGATGGGATTCTGGGTGGCGAGCACCATGAACAGCTCGGGCAGGGGGTAGGTTTTCCCGGCGACGGTGACCTGGCGCTCCTCCATTGCCTCGAGCAGGGCGGCCTGTACTTTAGCGGGGGCGCGGTTGATCTCGTCGGCCAGCACCAGGTTGGCAAATATCGGCCCCGGCTGGAAGGTCAGTACCTGCTGTCCACCCTCCCCATGGTAGATCTCGGTACCGGTAACGTCCGAGGGCAACAGGTCGGGGGTAAATTGTATACGGCCAAGATCCGCCTGCAGCGCACTGGCCAGCACCTTGATCGAGCGGGTCTTCGCCGTGCCGGGATAGCCCTCCAGCAGCAGGTTGCCGTTGCACAACAGGCTGATGATAATTTTTTCCACGGCGTCCGGTTGGCCGATAACGGCGCGCTCCATCGATTGTTGCAGTGCCCTGATGGCGGCGAGACTGTCTTGCATGGTGAATCTCCGATTATAGCGGTGAATGTGCCCGCCCCGGGGGCTGTTGTCAATTCCCGGCGGAACTCTATCGCGACGATACTAGTGGTCAGTGGTGCCGGGTTTTTCCATTGAAGGGATTGTTGCAAGGTCCAGTCGGTACATTATTTGATTATAGTCGTACAGCGGGGTGGCCATTGCCGTACCGAAGGGGGTGGCGGAATACGTCCCCATAAAGTAAATCGTCCTGCCATGATGTTGGTCAAAAAATGGTAGCAAGGTGGGAGCGTAGAAGGCGTAGTCCCCCGAGGGGCTGTGGTGTGTGGCCACTTTTATGGCGTAGCGCCAGGGGCCTTCCGGTGTTGGTGCTTCAGAAAACCACACCTCTCCAAGAGAGCTTTCACCTCCCTCCTGCAGGCCGATCATAATCCACATATTTCGAAACGTGTTCCAATGGTACGAGCTGGACGCCAATCGAATGCGCTTACCGGTCTCGAAATCCATGAAGTCATAAGGGGATTCCCCAGGCTTGATATGGCCGTTTTTCACCAGCTCCTGAAGAATATACGGCGAGAGGGGGTCGGTATTTTTCTTCCAGCCATAGATAATGTCGCCCTGTGCATCGATATCGAGAGGCGGATCGTCAGCTTTATAACGGCTGTTTTCGCGGAAAGGTGAAAAAGCTTCCCACTGTGCGATATCGACCAAAGAAAGCCATCTCCGGGCTACCCTGATATTCGGGTAGCCAGAGGAAAAATAGATATAGTCTTTACCGTCTACGTTGAGCTCGAAAGGTTTTCCCGTTGGAGTAATTGGGGCATCGAGTTTGTAGTCGACCAGTTTTACAAACTGATTTTCCAGGTCGGAATATATTGCCATTCCATGTTCGTAGATCGAGGCATCAGGTATAAACGTTTTCATGCGCACAAAGTGAGCAACGATACGCTCGCCGCCGGAGGGCGGTTGTACGACGAAGACGCCGCTCAGCCATATAGGCCCTGGTTTCTTGTAGGGCATCATCTCCCGTGCACGACCATCTTTACTAAAGTAGTGCAGGTTGATGCCCAGGGAGGGATCGAGGCCCTGCCGGGACGGCAGCTTTGAGGTCGCTCCGGAAACCCGGTAATTTCCACCGCCACCTACATAGGTGGTATCGCCCCAAAACCAGTAAATCTCTCCTTTGTGAATGACGTGTTGTACCGAATCCTGGCCCTTGACGTTTGCGTTCAATAGAGGCTTTTCAATGGGCGCGGAGCGACCGACCTCAATACTGTCTCGATAGATTCCGGCTCCGGTGACACGGTAAAGCCGTTCTGCCCTATTAACGCGATCCAGGTAAGTGATGCTGCTGCCGCCCGCCACGGGATGCAGCGTCTTTTCGAATCCGGTATAGCCATACGAAAAAAAGGTGACGCTAATATCCCGATTCATCTGCGCGTGCTCATCAAAAGCCACGATGCCGTTACTGTCGGTGAAGTAACTGTTGCCGTCGGTGGTCACGACCTCCACCAGAGGCACTCCGCGCTTGGTTCGAGAGTCCAACACCTCGATTGCAAACGGTTGCTGGGCCAGGGCGGGTGACGCCAGTAGCAGCAAAACAAACCAACTTTTTATTAGTGACATTTTTAGAGGCAGGTTCCTAGGAAATAGCTCGTATTGCTGGCATAGCGTAATCAATGATGCTCTTCAGATTTGAATCCAGGTCTCTAAAGCTGCTCGATTGTTTGCCTGATAATAAATGTTTCTATGTCTTCCATTGACGAGAGCGCTTGCTTGTCGAGTGACCGTCGCAGTTGCTCTATTATGGCAAATTCATCGGCTTTACCTTCTGATTGGCAGAATGCTTGTAGCTCTGCTGTATCAATAGCATGCTTGCTCATAACAGCTAATGCTTGTACCAGCGATGGTTTGTCATTCCAATGAAAGTATGCTGCTAAACGGTCTTTGATAACATCCCTGGCCAGTAATATAGGCATATTACCTGCATCGACTTCGATAATTGTGGTTTCCTCGATCAGCTCGTCTCCGACAGAGAGCGGAGCACTTGGAAACTCCACGCAGATATCGGTTGTGTCATTGACGTAGACTCGACCTCGTTTGAAAAATCCAATCTCGCTCATCGCCTGGTTGATGGCTGCCGGCGGATGATAGCTCGTGTTGACCAGGTCGATATCGTTGGTGAGATAGATGTTTTCACTGTAGATCTCAACGGCAAGGCCACCAACGAGTATGACCCGTATATCGTGTTGCTGGAGGTGCCCGGCAACCGTGACGGCAAGCTGGATGATCGGCGTGTCTTTGTAGTCACTCATGGGCTCATCTTGCCGGAAGGACCGGTTTTCCTGCCTGGCGGGGGCGATTGCGTGTCATTGTGAGCTCACGTTTGACCTTTTCAGGGTAGGCCGCCAGTGCAGCTTTGAGCAGTTCTTTCAGAGGTTGAAGAAACGCGTATCGGGGGTTGAGCTGATATTCCCTGAGCTTGCCCACCAGTCGGCTAACCACAACCCCATCTCCCTCTAATCGAGCCAGCTGCTTTTGGGTGGCATTGGGCGATAGCTCATAGAACTCGGCAATGGCCTTCCCATAGCCCGAGCCTCTGACCAGGAGGTAAATAAGTATTTTTTCCTGGGTTTCCGCTCGAAGAATACCCCTCAAGATAAACATTGCTTAACTCCTATAGAACCAATAGATGGTAAATATATACCATAGTATGGTTTTTATAAACCTGTAGTTGGTATAGTTAAAGTCGGTGGCAACAATGAACAGGCCCCCCCATGTATCGAGGGCAATTTTTCACCCTGCCATTCCGGTTTCCCATAATCATGAGGCGGCTGGATTCCGGTATGCAGAGCGTATATTCTAGCGCGCCGACGACATCGGCAAAACCGCGTCCGTGGGCTAAACTCATGGGTAGCCTCTATTCAACCGCCCGGCAGTGTGGACATACCGTGAGCCATTTTTTTCAGAACGTCTATCACAAGGTGCGCTACAGCGATCCGCCGCGCCTGCTCTTCGATTTGCTCAGCAAGTTCAGGATCTTTATTTTTCCGTTCAATCTTTATAATTTTATTGTCGAGCAGGAGCTTAGCTTCCCGCCCCCGCCGGAGTCCCTGAATGATTACCGCTGTCAGTTACTCGGTCGTGAGCGGCTGGAGGATCTGGCGAGAATACCCCGCAAGGGCAATATGCTGGTGGAGCTGGGCAAGCGTTTGGATGCAGGGGAGATTCCCTTCGGCATTATGAAAGGCGACGAGGTTGTCGGCTATTGCTGGTTCAACCGCGAGGAGTGTACCTCGAAACTGTACAATTTTGTTTTTGAAGGCAATAGTGATATCTACCTTTTTGATGTCTACGTGTCGCCGCACTACCGGGGGCTTGGCCTCGCACCCTACCTGGTCACCCAGTTCTATCCCTGGCTGCAAACCGAGGGCATCGAAAAGGTCTACGCCACCATCAACCTGTTCAACAACCCCTCCAACCAGCTCACCGTGAACTATCGCCAGGAAACCCTGGTGAAGATGTTGTACGTCTCGTTGTTCAATATCTATGAGCACACTTTTTTACTGAAACGCTACAAGGTCTAGATCATACCCCGGCGATGAAGGTATTGGTGACAGAAGCGACACGGAACGCCTCCAACGCTATTGTGCAAGCGTTGCACGGCGCTGGTCACCAGGTGTTCGGTTCCGATTGCCGCCGTTTGCCCTTCGATGCCCACAGCCGTTATACCAGCGCCTACTTTCCCAGTGCCGCGCTGGCGGATGAGGGCTATACCGCAGCCATGCTCGATATTCTGTCGCGCACCGGCGCCGATGTGCTGGTGCCGGGAAACCAGGTGGAGCCCTTTTCCCGGGACAGGGCGCGTTTTGCCGAGGTGACCCACCTGCTGGTGCCGGACTACCCGGCGTGGCAGGCGACTTACTATAACGACAGGACGCTGGAATCCTGTCGCCGGCTGGGTATCGATTGCCCGATGCTTTTCTCCGTCGATGAGGCGCGGGATTATTTACGTGAGGATGCAGTCCACAAGTTAATGCTCAAGCCCCGGGCGGATATAGGCGGTGGCCAGGGCTTGCAGCTGGTACACGACCAAAAGCAGCTGGGACGGTTGGTGGAGACCCTGGACCTGGAGCAGTATTTCCTCCAGGAATTTATCCCCGGCCCGGTCAGCAGTATGCGCTCGGTAGCGGTGCTCTACGATTCGAACAGCGAGCTACAGCTGTTTTTTACCAGCCACAAATTGCGGCAGTGGCCCCAGGACGGCGGTATCTGCGCCCTTGGCAGCAGTACCTGGGAGCCGGAGTTGGTCGAGCTGGTGCAGCCGTTTTTTGCCCACTGGAAGTGGCAGGGGGTGGCGGAGGTCGAGTTCAAGATCGACGCCCGGGACGGCAGCGCCAAACTGATCGAGATCAATCCGCGTTTCTGGGGCCATACCCACTATGCGGTGCAGGCCGGCGTTAATTTCCCCGCCGCCCTGTGTCGGCTGGCCGTGGGCAAGGCCGTCTCCCAACCGCGCTACCGGGTGGGATTCAACTATATCAACTGGTCCCCTTACCTGCGCTGCCTATCCGCCGACTTGCTGCACGGTGCCGATAAAACCGCCGCGTTACACGCGTTTCTCGCCAATCTCAAAGCGCCGAGAGCCCACAATATCGATTGGCGGGACTGGCGCTTTACGCTGGCGAAAGCGGCCTTCGAGCTAGGGGATTCCCTGGGGCGATGAGTGAGTTGAAAGACGAGCGCAGCGCAATCATTCGGGAGGCGACCGCCTTTTCCGCCGCTTCGTACCTGTTCCAGCTGATCTCCGTGTTGCGGGGTTTTGCAATCGCCTGGTTCCTGGGGCCGGCGATGTACGGCGTATGGAACATATTCAAAACCTTTCTGGAAACCGGCAACTACATTGCGGCGGGCTCCAGCCAGGCGGTGGCCCGCGAACTGCCCTTCAACAAGGCCCGCGGTGACGATCAGCTCAACGCGCTCTATACCCGCAGCACCATCGGCCTGTGTCTGCTGGTCTCGATATTGCTTGCCGTTGTCGCACTGGTGTTCTCCGGCTTTGAGTTCGCCGCCGGCTACCGTCTCGAGATCCGAATTGCCGCCCTCGCCTTTGTCCTCAATGCGCTTCATCTGTATGTGCCCAACCAGCTCAAGGGCGAGAAAAAGATCTATCTGCTGTCGGTCTACTATATCGTCTATGCCAGCCTCAATTGTGTTCTCGGCTTGCTGCTGATGCTGGTCTGGGGCATTGCGGGTTTACTGCTGGGGATGATGGCGGCCAACCTGGTCCTGTTTGCCTGGCTGGTGCGCGGTAAACACCTGAGCTCGAAGCCGATGTTGCGATGGGATACCAGCCGCCTGTTGATCGGCATCGGCTTTCCTGTGCTGCTGGTCGCGGTAGCACCGAAGCTGATGGCCAGCCTGGATAAGCTGGTTATATTCTGGTTGCTGGATAGCACGGCCACGGGCTATTACAGCATGGCGGTTTTTCTATCGGAAACCATCAACTACATTCCGCTGGCGCTGGCGACGGTACTGTTTCCCCGCTTGATGTACCAAAAGGGCAAAGGCGCGGATCTTTCACAGATGGGCTATCTCTACGACAAACCCATGGTCTTGTTGTCGTGGTTGATTCCGGTGCTGTTGGGCTTGCTGGTATTGAATATCGGGGTGGTTATTCAGTACGCGCTGCCGGACTACCTGCCCGCGGTACCGGTACTGCAGATTCTGGTAGCGGGCTTGTTTTTCAATGTGATCTGGAGCGTGCCCAGGGGCCTGCTGGTGGTTTTCGACCGTCAGCGCATATTTGTTGCGGCTATTCCGCTATTCCTGTTTCTCGGTACGCTGTTGAATGTGCTGGCGATTGTAATGGGTTACGGCATTATCGGCGTGGCCTGTGCATCCGTGCTGTTTTATTTTGTCGTCGCCCTGACAGCGAACCTGTATGCACTGCGTATCCTGAACAAAACCCCGGCCCAGGTTCGGCGCACCCTGCTCGGGATACACATTCCCTTTGTCTACGGGCTCGTCGGCCTGGCCCTGGTGCATTATCTTCTGCACGCCGACAGTGTGCTCTGGCAAAGCTTTATACGCAGCGTCGCCTACCTGGTGTTCTGCGTGCCCCTGGTGGTGTATGTGGACCGCAAGCTGCAACTGTTCAGCTCCCTGCGGCAGGCGTTGTCCGCAAAAACCTGAGGCTCATTCCAGCTCGATCGAACGTTTGACGACTTTAAATTTGCCGTTTGCCTCCAGTGCGATGGATTTGCAGATCTCCACGTGGACGTCCATGGTAGTGCCGACCACATCGGCAATTGCCCGCTGTACCTCCCTGAGTTGTCCGGAGGTGGGGCGGCTGTTCCAAACCGTACGAGCGACGATACCGGAGCGGGAGCGCTGGTCGATCTGGTATTGAATCAGGCCGTGTACGTGTTCTATCCGGGTGGTGATCAGGTAGGGCGAGATCTGTTCTCTCGAAGGCAGGATAATGTAGTCTGAACTGCGCCCGCCCAGTGGCAGCAGGCCCGGGCCGGAGTAGCCACACTCGCATTCCTCCCAGGACATCAGGCCGTGATCATTCATCCGGTAGCGCAGCAGGGGCATGGCCTTATTGCGCAAATCGGTGATCACGATTTCGCCGCTCTCCCCGGTCGCCGCGGGATTGCCCTCGCTGTCGATTATCTCGCAGATGACCTCGTTATTGTGGATATGGTAGCCGCCACCGTCCGCACTGTGGGGGCACTGCCAGGCAATTTCCTTGAACTCGGTGCTGCCGTAGTGATCGTAGACGGGGGCATCGAACATCTGCTGGATATACTTCCGCGTGCCGAATTTCAGGTATTCCGAGGCGGTAAAGATGCGCTTGACCCCCGGAACCCCGAGGTGGTCGGTGTGGATGTCGCCCGCCAGCTTCATCAGGTGACTGGGGTAGCCGTAAATATTATCCGGTTTGAACTGGCGCAATGCTGCTAACAGTTGGCCTGAGTCGGTGAACAGGGAGAACACCCTGACCACCAGTAGCGGGTCCCTGAGCCAGGCCAGTTTGTTTCTTTGCCGGACCTTATCCTCTGGTTCGGCTTCCAGGATGGCAACGCGATCGCCGAGTGACATGCCACAGGCGAAGCGTGCGCGCAATTTCAGCCAGACTTTCTTGCGGTACCAGCTGTAATTGTCGAAATAGGTGGCAAAGGGTTCGCCTGTGGAGCCGCTGGAGTAACTGTGCTTGCAGCGCGCCATATCATACCTGACGCTGATGAACTGCTTGTAGTTCTGCCGGATCTGTTCCTTGCCCAGGGTGGGCAGCCGCTGTAGTTGTGACATGGGGTGTGACATATCCGCCGATTTTTCGACGTCGAGTCCGACCTGGTCGAAGAGGTGCCGGTAATAGGCAACGTCCTGATAACAGCGTGCCAGCTGTGTCTTCAGCAGTCTGCACTGGGTATCTGTCAGGGCTTGATAACTGTTCGATAGTGTTGCTGTGGTATTCATTCAGGGGCGGCGGGAATCAGTGTTACTTGTCGTGGCTTTCGTTGGCGGCACGCGCCTGGAAATCTACGGTAGAGACCTTCGCCAATGGCAACTGCAGAACTTCCCCGGCGGCGGCGGCATAACAGCGCTCGTACTTCTCCGCCACGCTCAGCCAACTGAAGTGATCCAGCACGCGCTGGCGGCTGGCCTTGCCCATGGCGCGACGTTTTTTCTCGTCACCGGCAAGGGTATCGATGGCATCGCGGACAGCGCGATAGTCGTCCGGTTCAACCAGGATGCCGTTGGCCTTTTTGACGATGTCGGGAACGCCGCCCACGGTAGTACCAATGACCGGCAGGCCGCAGGCCATGGCTTCGATAAACACCAGGCCAAAGGATTCTGCCATGGTCGGCAGCACAAAAATGTCGCTGCGGGAGTAGAGTTCGACCAGGTATTCCCTGGGGCAATAACCATGGAAGGTTACCTTGTCGGCGACTTGGTAACGGTCGGCGTGGTCGATCAGTTGCTGTTTGTAGTTGCCCTCGCCGACGATGGTGAGATGAACATCGTGCTTTATTGTCTTCAGTGCCCGCAGCAGGTGCTGTATGCCCTTGCGCTCCACCAGCCTCGCCACACAGATCAGCTGTATCGTTGCGGATGGGGAGCGGCGGGTCTGGGCGTGGTAGAACTGCTCAGATTCGATGCCGTTGGCGATCACGTCTATGTCGGCATCGGGAACGCTTTCCAGTGCCGTGTCCCTCAGCGCGCCACTCAGGGCGACGACCTTGCTGGCGTTGTTCCAGATTGAGCGGGTGACGGGCAACAGCAGGCGGTGGAAAAACTGCAGGCTGGTGTTGAATTTGTCGTAGCCCGGGACGTCGGAACCCCGCAGCGAAACGATATAGGGTATCCGCCGGTGGCGGCCCGGCAGCCACTGCAGTAAGCCTGTCGGTAAGCCGAAGTAGTAGTGAAGTACTTGATAGTTATTGTTGCGGGTCAGGCGCAGGAATACCGGCATGGCAAACAGGACAAAGGTGACGGCACCACGAAACCCGCAATCGTGAACCCCCTTGCGCCAGCTCAATACGCGGTAGACGTTAAACCCCTCTATGACCTCACGTGATTTCTGGCCCTGGCTGTTGGAGGTGAGGACATCCACCTCGTAGCCCTTCTTCGCCAATTCGCGGGCAAGGTTATAGGTGCCGCGACCCGCGCCTCCACCCAGCGGCGGAAACTCGTAGTTCAGCAGCAGAATTTTTTTGTGCGAGCCGGTCCCGGCCAGGGTGGGCTGCTCGGTCTGCTTGTCGTTGTTGAAAGTGATGGTGAATTACCCCCGGGTACTATCCACACTAATCTTATACCATAAAGTGCATATCTGCCCGCGGCCTCTGCCGCCGGCAATTGGCGGGCGCCATGGTGCCGGTCGAGACGATGTAGTAGGCTATTCCGCTCGCCCGGTGTCTATAGGTATTCGCCACGATGAATGCGGTTTCGAAAACAGCCATGCCCCTGTGGAAAAAACTACTGATCGCCCTCTTCGTGGTTCTTCTGCTGCTGCTTGTCAGTGGCCTGCTGGTCATCCGCAATGTCGGGGCGTGGAATATCCTCTTTCCCTCCCACGCCCATGAAACCGTGCCTCCCGAAATCCCCGACTCGCTGGTTTCGCCGGCGGTATTGCTGTTCACCAAGACCAATGGCTTTCGCCATATCGAGGGCATTGCCGCCGGCCTTGAATACCTCGAGCAAGTCGCCGTCAAAAGGGGGTGGTCGACATTTCATACTGAAAATGGCGCGGTGTTCAATGAGGGGGATTTAAACCGCTTCGATGCCGTGGTCTTTCTCAATGCCAGCGGCGACATCCTCGATCAGCAGCAGCAACAGGCGTTCCAGAGCTGGTTGACGCGCGGCGGCGGCTGGCTGGGAGTTCACGCCGCAGGTGACGGCTCCCACAGGGACTGGCCCTGGTATGTCGAAAACCTGGTGGGGGTCGATTTTATCGCCCACCCCATGGGGCCGCAGTTCCAGGTGGCGCGGGTCGAGGTGGAAAACCCGGGCCAGGCGGCAATGCAAAACCTACCCGGTGAGTGGCTGCACGATGATGAGTGGTACTCCTGGGTGGAGAGCCCCCGCGGCAAGAAGGACTTCGACGTGCTGGCGAGCATCGACGAGAGCAGCTATTCACCCTGGCTCAAGATCATGGGTAAGGAAAAAGACCTGCGCATGGGCGACCACCCGGTGGTCTGGAGCCGCTGCGTCGACAGTGGCCGCGCTCTTTACTCGGCCATGGGCCACAGCGCGGCGTCTTATGCCGCACCGGAGCACCGCCTGCTGCTCGAAAATGCCCTCGCCTGGGTGATCGGCCAAGCCGGACAAGCCTGCCCGGAATAGCTCGATAAGCAAGAGATAAATATGATGAGTTGGCTGGACAATATTTCTTTCCCGCTGTTGATTATCGGCTGTTTAACGCTCGGTCTGGCGCCCTTTTTTCCCGAGCCGCATATCTGGGAGAAGCTCAAAATGCTTTTCGCCGGTGAGCTGGTTCGCCCCGTGGATATCTTCGACTTGCTGTTCCATGCAATCCC
>JAUXCW010000227.1 GCA_030618705.1 Gammaproteobacteria bacterium
TCGACCTCCGCCGGATAGACGTTCTCGCCGTTCATGATATACATGTCCTTGAGGCGATCGGTGATGCGGATATAACCGTGCTCGTCCATTACCCCGATATCGCCGGTGCGCAGCCAGCCGTCTTCGGTAATGGCTTCCGCCGTCGCCTCGGGCATATCGAAATACCCCTGCATCACATTGTAACCACGCACCCAGATCTCACCTTCGCTGTCCGCCGCCACGGGCTGCAAGCTGGCCGGGTCGATCATTTTGACCTCGACGCCGTCGATGGCCCGGCCCGATGTGGTGGAGATGGTTTCCGGGTCGTCGTCTGGACGGCAAATGCTCACTACCCCGCAGGATTCGGTGAGGCCGTAGGCGGTAACCACCGTCTCGAAGCCGAGTTCGCTCTTCATGGCGTTGACCAGCGCCACCGATACCGGCGCCGCACCGGTCACCCCCAGCCGCAGGCTGGACAGGTCGTAGTCTTTGCGCGCCGGGTGGGCGAGGATCATCTCGTAGAGGGAGGGCGCGCCGGGCCACATGGTGATGCCCTTGCGCTGAATCAGTTCCAGTACCGCGTCCTTGTCGAAGGCGAATACCGGCACCATGGTGCAACCGGTGAGAAGACCGGCAAACCAGCCCGCCTTGTAGCCGAAGGAGTGGAAAAAGGGATTGACGCCGAGGTAGATATCATCGGCCCTCAGGCCGACCGTGTCGGCCCAGGTTTCGAATACCCGCACATTCTGGCCGTGGCTGCACAGCACGCCCTTGGGCTTGCCGGTGGTACCCGAGGTGAACAGCATGTCCATTACATCTTCGGGCTCGATCGAGGCGGCACGCGCCACGGCACGCTCCTCGCTGACCGCGTCTCCGCTGGCGAGGAAATCCTGCCAGGCCATGGCCCGGGCATCATCACCCTGCAGCAGGACAATACGCTGCAGGGCGGGCAAATCCTTGTCCCCCAGCATATCCAGCACCACGCCCTGCTCCAGCTCGGGGTAACAGAACAGCATTTTGACGCCGGCGCGATCGATGATATCCGCCGCCTCCGCCCCATGCAGACGGTTGGCCAGGGGCACCAGCACTGCCCCGGCACACTGCAAACCCAGCGCGGCAATCACCCACTCGGCGATATTGGGGCTCCAGATGGCGATGCGATCGCCCTTTTCTACCCCCGCGGCGATGGCGGCGCGGCTGGCCAGCAAAGCCTGGGACTGCAACTCGGCGAAGGTCCAGAGCCGTCCGTTGTCGTCCAGGGCAATACGGTCGCCATAGTTGTCTACAGCACGCTGCAACACCTGGGGCAGGGTTTTTACGGTAGCGGTGGCGGCACCGGGCATACTGACCTCTTGCATTGAGCTGGCCGTGAGCGGGACAGCCATACTAGTGAGGCAAGGGGAAAATGGCAACAGTTTGCGTAAATTTCAGGCGAGTAATCTACGCATTAGACAGAAACGCTATGATAAGGAGCAGCGTGCGCATCCGGAAGGCCGTAGATTCGTCATTCCAGCGCAGGCTGGAATCCAGTACGTCATTGATTTTCATGGATCCCAGCCGCCGCTGGGATACGTACCCTCTCCGAAAACAGCTATTTCCGGGAGGCAGGCCTTCCGGGCGGGCACTAGTTGCGAAGAAAAAACCAGATATCGCCCTCGCGCCGGGCGCGGTGCTCCTGCTCCAGCTTGATCAAATGGGCCATCAGCGACAACCTGGCCACCGGGTGGATATCGACGGGCACATCGTCGTAGACCTCGACCAGCAGTTCATCAACAGCGGCCCGCATATGTCGCTGTAGTACAGCCATGACCCTGGCTTCGCGCTCCAGCCGGTGGTCGACCAGCCACTGCACCACCGCCGCCGGCTGTTCCATGATATCGCCGTGGCCCGGGGCCAGGTGGCTGAGAGGGTAATCCAGCAACAGTTTGAGCGATTGGATATAGGCGGCCATATCGCCGCTGGGGGGAACGATAACCACCGTCGACCCGTTCATGATGTGGTCACCGGTCATCAGCAGGCCGCTGTTCTGCTCGAGAAAGCAAAAATGATTGCTCACATGCCCCGGAGTCGCCAGTGCGCGCAAACTGTACTCATCAGTGTCGAAGACCTGGTCGTGGCTGCACTCGATATCCGGCCGGAAGTGTTTATCCTGGAACATATTGTCAGTTGCGAGGGCGCCGATGACCTCAACCTTGCGGTGCTTGAGCAGGCCGCTGGTCGCCGGGGAGTGATCGACATGGGTGTGGGTGGCGAAGATCCGCGCCAACTCGCCGCCGCCCTCTTCGATGGCCGCCAGGATAGACCTGACATGCAAGGGCATATCCGGGCCGGGATCGACCACCGCGACCTGCCGCTGGCCCAGTAAATAGGTATTGGTGCCGGCGCCGGTCATGACACCGGGGTTCGGGCAGGTCACCCGCCGTACCCCCGGCGCAATCTGCACCGCTTTGCCGTGGATCAATTCAGGCATATCGATACCCCGACGGGTCTACAGCGAATTTTTGAACTCCAGCAGATAGGCCTGTAACTGCGTCATATTGTCCGGCCCCAACCGCCACATCAATTTGCTCAAATCGCTGGCATCCTCCAGCTCCTCGTCGGCATAGACATAGAGTACATGGGGTTGTGCCAGCGCGGGGGGCCTGGACAGCGTCTTTACCGCCAGCGCCTGGTCGACCAGCCGGCTAAAGTGGCCATGAAACGTTCCATCCACACCCAGCTCATCGAAAGCCTGCTGCAGGGTCGGCGTCCATTGACGATAGTAGGCCGCCAGCTTTTCCGGTGGAATAGCGGTAAGCGCTCCAATTAGCGCATCGGCGCGCTTGAAGTTGGCACTGCTCATGCTGATGCGGTCGCCCTGGCGCACAACCTTGAAGGACTTCATCGGATAGGACAGCGGGCGATGCTTGCTGACCAGGTCGCCGTCCGCCAGGTTCACGCTGAAGGAAACCCATTTGCGAACCTGCTCCTGGGGTGTCAGCCAGGCCAACAGGGGCGGCGATATATCCTCCAGGGCACGACCGACCTGGGCATCGCTGCTGTCCAGTGCTTCGGGCTTCGTCACCGGGGCCAGTTCGGCATCGGTCAGCCTGGCCTGGGGGGCCTGGGGCTGATTGAGTTGGTCACGCACGCGATCCAGCGCCTCGGGGGGCACCACCATGTCTCCCATCATCGGCGGTTGCTCGGGCGCATCGCTGTCCTTGACGATATACCAGCCAATGCCACCGATAACCAGCACGACACCCAGCACCAATACGGCGTCGCGCGGTTTAAGACCCCCGCTTTTTTTTACGGGCCTGGGGTCGGTAAGGCGTTCGTTATCTGCTTCCATCGATTCGGTATCCGTTGATGACTGGTATGTTGATTAAGGTGCGACTCGTAGTAAAAGTTAAGCATATTAAGCCGCATAACGCCCTATAAAATCAAACGGAATGGAATGCGTGTCGATTCAGGTTGCCGATGACGGAGTTTCGCCAGCCTATTCGTCAGCCCGTCCCCGGCGCTCCCGCCTCGCTGACTTGTCAAAAGAGCCGATCTGCGGCCTAATACCCACTATCATTTCACCGGCGGCTCGAGACAATGCTAAAAAATATTCTCCTTTGGTTTGCGGGGGCGGCGGCTGTACTGGTCGCCACTTTATACGTACTCGGTAGCGGCATCTTCGGCTCGCCACGGCTCAGCAACCCGGTGACGGAGCAGCCCATTCCGCAGGCAGTGATCAAACAGCGCGGCGAAGCGCAGCAGGCCGTCGCGGGCGAGGAGGCCGGGCCGAGCCAAATCCTGTTCGGCGACCTGCATGTTCACAGCACTATCTCCACCGACGCCTTTCAATTGAGTATGCAGTTGTACGGTGGTGACGGCGCCCGGCCGGTCTCCGATGCCTGCGATTTTGCCCGCTATTGCTCGGCGCTGGACTTCTGGTCGATCAACGACCACGCCCTGTCGATCACCCCCGCCACCTGGGCGGATACCAAGGCCGCCATCCGCCAGTGCAATGCCGTTTCCGGCGATGAAAACAGCCCTGATACCGTGGCCTATATGGGCTGGGAGTGGACCCAGATCGGCAAGACCAGCGAGGACCACTACGGCCATAAAAACGTGATACTGCGAGATCTCGGTGACGCCGACCTGCCGCCCCGGCCGATCTCTGCCGGCTTTCCGCCGGGGACCGACCCCGAGGACATCCCCACCCTGGGCCTGGGTGCGCTGCCCTTTCTGCTCGGCTTCAATAGCGATACCTTCGACTATATCGACTATATGCAACGCATGGCCGGCACGCCGAATTGCCCGGACGGCGTCGACACCCACAAACTGCCCGATACCTGCCGGGAAATCGCCCGCACCCCGGAGGGCTTGTTCGCCAAGCTGAACAGCTGGGACGTCGCCTCCATGGTCATACCCCACGGCACGACCTGGGGCTTTTATACGCCGGCGGGCTCCAGCTGGAAAAAACAATTGACCGCGCAACAGCACGACCCGAAACGGCAGGGCCTGGTGGAGGTTTACTCCGGCCACGGCAATTCCGAGGAGTATCGTGGCTGGCGCGAGCTCGAATTCGATGCCGACGGCAATGCGGTCTGCCCCGAACCCAGCGACAACTATTTGCCCTCTTGCTGGCGCGCCGGCGAGATCATCCACCAGCGCTGCATTGAGAGCGGCGCCGACCAGGGCGAATGCGAAAACCGCGCCCTTGCGGCTCGCAGCAATTACCTGGCCAGCGGCTTGCCGGGCTTTCTCACCGTCACCGGCAGCAGCGGCAGCGATTGGCTCGATGCAGGCCAGTGTACGGATTGTTTCCTGCCCGCCTTCAACTATCGCCCGCTCAGCTCGGTGCAATATATGATGGCCCTGGGTAACTTTGAAGACAGCGCGGAGGACAAACCCCTGCGCTTCCGCTTCGGTTTTATCGCCTCCTCGGACAATCACTCGGCCCGCCCCGGCACCGGCTACAAGGAGTTTGCCCGCACGGCGATGACGGAAGCGCGCTTCGGTGCCTTCGACAGGAACCCCATCGACAAAAAAATCGAAGCGACGGTCACCGCCCGCTCGGAGCCCTTTGTCGAAGAGGACTACCCCAACCGCTTTGCCTCCATCAAGGAGACCGAGCGCCAGGGCTCCTTCTTCCTCAATGGCGGCCTGGTCGCCGTTCACTCCGCCAGCCGCAAACGGGAGGATATCTGGGACGCCCTGGAGCGCAAACAGGTCTACGGCACCAGCGGCCCGCGTATTTTGCTCTGGTTCGATATGGTCAACGGCGCTGATGAAAAGGTGCTCCCCATGGGTTCCGAAACCACCAGTGGCGACAACCCCGTATTCCGTGTGCGCGCCGCCGGCTCATTCAAGCAAAAACCGGGCTGCCCGGAGTACAGCAACCAGGCCCTGACCGACCAGCGCAAATACGATTTGTGCCGGGGGGAATGCTACAACCCCTCCGACACCCGGCGCGCCATTACCCGCATCGAGGTGGTGCGCATTCGCCCACAGGCCAGCCCCGACGAGCCGGTAGCCGAGTTGATCGAAGACCCCTGGCTGGTTCTCCCCTGTGCCGGCGACAGCGATGTCTGCGAGGCGGAATTCTCCGATAAGGATTTTGCCGGCGC
>JAUXCW010000304.1 GCA_030618705.1 Gammaproteobacteria bacterium
AAATAGATCTGTCCCCTTTTAAAGAGACGAGCTAGCGAGTCGCTTTTTTGCGCAATGCCGCCGGGGTAAAATCATTGATCGGCATATAGGGAACGGTGTAGTTGAATTCCTTGCGATCGAGGGTGATAAAGTTGCTCACGTAGTGGCCGGAGGGCAAGTCGTGAAACACCTGAGTGTGCTTGACGTAGCACTCGGCATCGTACTGGTAGTCCGAGAGAAAATAGCCGACCCGCCAGAGATTGCCGCGGCTGTCGAAGTTCTCCGACATCACCGGGTTCCAGCCGTCTTCATCGATATACCAGCGACGCTTTGAGTAAGCGTGGCGCTTGCCCGGTGCGAGGTCGCCCTCCACCACCCAGACGCGATGCAGCTCCATGCGCACGAAATCCGGGTTGAGGTAATTTGTGGTCAGGCGCTCATCGAGATCGCCATATTCGGGATTGTTGAACTTGTAATTGTGATAGGGCATATAGACTTCCCGCTTGCCCAACAGTTTATAGGTAAAGCGGTTGAAGGAACCGTTAAAGCCCTTGTGGTCGTCGATAGTCTGCAAGCCACCGGGGCCGTCCGGGTTATCGTAGCCGATGGAGGGCGCCTTGCGCACCCGCCGGGTACCGGGGTCGTACTGCCAGGCCAGTCGCTTGTTAGCCTGGTAGTCCAGCGGATCTTGCACAGCGGTAATCTGGCCCTTTTTTCGCGGCGGCGACAATCGGGTTGTCTGGGTTAAGACGATCCGGTCACCGACTTTTTCCTCGGTGGTGGGGATCGGATCATCCGGGTTATTAAAGGGGAAGGTCTGGTTGAAATCGACGGCATCGTGGGCGCGTTCACCGTTGGCGAAGACCCCATAGCCGTCGTACTGGCCCCGCACGGTGTCATAACAGGTATTGGTGCGGGTATTCCACATGACCTGTTCCGGCCCCTTGGGAATGGGAAACGCGGTGCCGCCGGTATACTGCTGCACCGACTCGACGCCATTGGCCAGCTCGGTGTGGGTAGCATTCCATTTGGCTTTTTCGATAGAGATATCGTTATAGGAAATATCGCGGTGGGAGGGGTAGACGACCATGCGGTAGTCCGGATAGCGCTCGAACATGGCGATCTGGCCCTCGATCAGGCGATCCTTATAGTCCTTGTAGTTTTGCGCGGTAATGGTAAACAGCGGCTCTTCATCCGCATAGGGGCTGGGCGCCTTGGTTTTCGGGCCGCCGTAATCGACGCCGGGGGGCACGCCTTTCCACTTGCCGGTCCACTCGGGAATGGTGCCGTCCTCGTTGCCGGCCACCTCGCCGCCCAGTGGAGTCAGGTCCTTACCCAGACGCGCGGCCTCCTCTTCGGAAACCTTGGCTTGTACACCACCGGATACAAGAGCGGCAAACAGCAACGCCCCGCCCGGTAACTTTATAAATAGGTTCATTGGAAAAATCCTCTTGCAATTAGTCACAATAATACGCGCTTAGAAAATATACTTGGCTGTGAGGGCGACATTATCCCGGTCCCTGATGCCGTTCTCATCCCCCCAAAACCAGGCATACTTAAGGGCGAACTGCCAATTGGTAAGATAGAAAGCGTCGACACCGAGGCCGGCTTGTTTAACGTCTTCTGTCAGGCCGTTGTAGCCAATCGCATTACCGTAGCCGCCGAGATCGTGCTTGAAACTGATCGGCACTTGCAGATCCAGGCCCGAAAAAACCGCGAAGTAACTCAGGATCATTCGACCCTGATAGCCCCAGGATTCGTTAGTCGTCAGATAGCCCGAAGTATCGAGGTCACTTTCCCCGGCATTGGTATACGAATAGATGACTTCCGCCAACAAGGTGATCTGCTCTGAAAGCCAGGGGAAGGCCGTGTAGAGATCGGTAAAGCCGGCCACTACCTGCCAGTTAGTGGCACGGGTGATGTCACTAACCACCAACCCCTCCGGCGTAGTTGTAATATTTCTGTCGACAACCGGCATATTGGGCGAATACGCCACGTCGGCATAGACCTGTGCCTCACCCAGATTGGTGCTGAAACTGCCTGCCCAGGTGGTGATATCGTCGGCATAGATCTGGTTGTAGTCTTTGCCCAGGGTAATGGTGACGCCTGGTACATTTGCATGGGCCTTCACGTAATATAATTCAAAGTTGGTGCCGCCGTCGGTGACATAGCGACCGGCGATACCCCACTGACCATCGTTACCCGGGGTCACTGTTTTACCTCGTTCGACCCCCGCCTGGAGGATTCTTTCAGCACCCGGGCCGGTGACATCATTGGTACTGAAATAGCTGCCGACACCCGGTATGGTAGACCGCTCCCACTCGAACTTGTAATAGACCTCGGCGCCGATATTAGTGGTGAAATCCCACTTCAGGTCGATGGCGGAGGTGGGAAGGAAGAGTGTTCTCGCTTCGACACCAGGAGACTGGGCAACCACGGCGTCGATCGGGTTCTGCAGCGCATTGACGCCGCGATAGAAAGTTGCCTCGCCCCAGCTGATCACCTGGCGGCCCAACCGAACACCGCCGCCTTGATTGCCGGCATTGAATTGGTAAGTGACAAAGGCATCCAGCATACGCACGCGCTTGCCGTGTTCATCTATGGTCGGGTCGGGATATTCACCTCGTTCGAGGGCGCCTCCCGCCGGAATACCGTTGTTATAGGTCGGATAAGCTGCCTCGCTCAAATCAGAACGCTGGTTGTACACATGGTCGTAAAGCGCGTCTCCGCGGAAGAAAAATGAAAAGTCTTTATAGACTCCACCGAATTCGAGAATTACGGTGCCGGCGTTGGATATCAGCCCGGGATCGAAGTTATTGTCTCCGTCGTTACCGTCAGGGTTAGCGACTATCTCACTATCCCGGGACTCGGTACGCCACTGCGCGGTATAGCCCAGCGTGGTATCCAGGTTGAGCTCGAACTCGCCAAACTCCCATACCAGCGCGTGCAATTGACTGCTGACGGCACAAGTACCCAGCAACGCAGCGCCTTTTACGGCGGCCGCCACTGCACTCTTATTGTTCTTTCTGTTTTTCATTCTAACCCCCTAAATAACATGACTATTCTAATGTAAAGTGACGATCAGCTAGTGCCGGCCACAGCTTCCGCTTGAGGCAACTCGCATATTTTTTCCGGTTTTATCATAAAATATGCCAACGCGGGCAACAGCCAGAGCGCTCCCACCATATTCCACAAAAACATAAATGTCAGCAGCATTCCCATATCTGCCTGGAACTTGATCGGCGAGAATATCCAGGTGATAACCCCGACGCCCAGGGCGACACCGGTAAAGGCGACCGCCCGCCCGGTGGTTGTCAGCGCCATATAATACGCCTCCTGCATCGGCAGGCCCTGCTTCAGGTAGTAGACCAGGCGGTTATAGATGTAGATGCCGTAGTCGACCCCGACGCCCACACCCAGGGCAACCACCGGCAATGTCGCCACCTTGATGCCGATTCCCAGCTGGGCCATCAGCGCCTGACACAGCGCCGAGGTGAGACCGAGGGGAATAATGATACAAATAACCGCCACGCCACTGCGAAAGCTGAGGAATATCAGTGCAGCGACCACCGTGTAGACCAGGATCAGGATCTGGGATTGCGCCACCGAGATTTCCTCGTTGGTGGCCGCCTCGACACCGGCGTTGCCCGCCGCCAGGTTGAAGGTCACCTGGTCGTTATCGTATTGCTCGGCAAACTCTTCTGCCGCGGCCACCACGCGCTCGAGGGTTTCCGCCTTGTGGTCGTCCAGGAAGACGGCCACCATGGCGAGGCTGTAGTCCAGGTTTCTCAAGGCGCGGGGAATCATATCCGGCGCCGCCGCGGTATCCAGTGCCCGCTGGTTGCGCGAGAGGGTTTGCCAACGGGGGTTACCCTCCTGCATGGCCATGGAAACCCGTTTGATCACGTCGGCCATGGAGATCACCGACTGCACCCCTTCCACGTTGCGCATATACCAGGAGAACTTATCGATCAGGGTAATATTGTCGAACAGCGCCGCGCCCTCTACCGGGGTCTCGACCATCACCACAAAGACATCGGTACTGACGGTATAGTTGCTGGTGATGAACGCATTATCCAGGTTGTATTGGGA
>JAUXCW010000373.1 GCA_030618705.1 Gammaproteobacteria bacterium
ACCCAAGCCGGCCGTATCGGCTCCATGCAGCTCAAAAACCGCATGGTGGTCACCGCCATGGGGGTGAACCTGGCCGAGAGTGACGGCAGTTGCGGCGAGAGAATCATCGCTTTCCACGAGCGCCAGGCCAGGGGTGGGGTGGGCTTGATCGTACTCGGCGTCAGCGGCGTGGCCTGGCCCGGCGGCGGCAACCAGCCGCGGCAGATAGCGATTTCCACTGACCAGCATATCCCCGGGCTAAAAGCCATGGCGGATGCTATACATCGCCACGGGACAAAGGTCGCCGCCCAGTTGCACCACGGAGGGCTGGTCGCGGCCCAGGACGCCAAAGAGGGCCGGCCGATCATGGTGCCGTCCTATCCCCCCAGATCTACCAGCGATCTGGGCGAGGGTATGCTCCATAGTGAAATGCAGGCATTTGCCGATCCGGACGCGCCACCGCCCAGCTTGCACGTGATGACACAGGAGGATATCGATACCCTGGTCCAGCAATTTGCCGATGCCGCGGTGCGGGCGAAAAGCGCCGGGCTGGATGGCGTCGAGATACATGGCGGCCACGGCTATCTTATTTCCGGCTTTTTATCACCGCTGAGCAACCGGCGCGATGACGACTACGGCGGCAGTCTCGAAAATCGGGCTCGCCTGCTGGTCGACATCGTTGTGGCCATTCGTGGCGCGGTCGGTATCGATTTTCCTCTCTGGTGCAAGCTGGACTCCGAGGAATTCGGCAAGGCCGAGGGCATTTCTCTCGCCGACGCCAGGGCGACGGCGCGTCTGGTCGAGGCCGCCGGGGCGGATGCAATCACGGTGACGTCCTACCACGACCCCGGGCGCGGTGCGCTTCACTCGGAGTCGAATATCCCCCATACCCCGGAGCGCATGGTGGCCAACGCCACCGCGATCAAGCGCAGCGTAAACATCCCGGTGATTACCTCGGGGCGCATCGAGCCGGGATCGGCGGACCGGCATATCAAGCGAGGGCATTTCGATTTTCTCGGCATGGGCCGAAAACTGCTGGCCGACCCGGATTTACCCGATAAGCTCCTTGCCGGAACGCCTGAAAAAATCCGGCCCTGTGTTTATTGCTACTGCTGTGTCAGCCAGATCTACGTGCTCAAGTCGGTCAAGTGCGCGGTAAACCCGGAAACGGCGTATGAAAGGGAGCGTGAGTTGATAGCTTCCGATAGCGGCAGGCGGTATGCGGTTATCGGCGGCGGACCGGCTGGTATGGAAGTGGCGAGGCGTCTGGCGCAGCGTGGCCTGGGCGTCGTGTTGCTGGAAAGTTCAGACCGTCTTGGCGGTACGCTGGAGTTTGCCGGTATCGCCTATCCGCCCAACCAGCGCTTGCTTGCGTGGTTGCGCTTGCAGATCGAACAATCTACCGTCGATGTTCGCCTCAACTGCCATGCCGACACGGAGGTGTTGAAACAATTGGCGGTAGATGAGGTGATCGTCGCTTCCGGTGCCGAGCGCGCAATGCCGGATATCCCCGGAGGGGATAGAGATTTCGTGTTCAGCGGGGATGAAATGCGTGCGTTGGTATTGTCACAGGCGCATCCGCAACTTCGGCGCAAGACCAATGGCTTTACCCGCATGATGGTGAAGGCGGGCACAATGACCGGCATCACCAAAAACCCGACCCTGGTGCGACTGGCCTCCAGGGTTTGGCTGCCACTTGGCAGGCGTATCATTATTATCGGCGCCGAACTGGTGGGGCTGGAACTGGCGGAGTTCCTCGCCGAGCGGGGGCGCCAGGTCACGGTCATCGACAGCGCGCCCCGCCCTGGTGCCGGACTCTATCTGGTGCGTCGTTTGCGCTTGCTGGACGAGTTGCGTCAACTGGGTGTTACTCTGCTCAACCGGGCCGAAGATATAGCCATCGGCGATCAACTCGTGAGCTACCGCAATCATCGTGGCCAAACCCGCACCCTCGATGCCGACCATGTGATTGTTGCCCAGGGAGCATCCGGCAATACGGATCTGGCGGATCATCTTCGAGCCGAAGGATTTACCACCCATACCATAGGAGATTGCAATGGCGTGGCTTATATCGAAGGCGCAATGGAATCCGCGGCGGAGCTCGCGGTCAGGCTCGGTTGATTTCCGATATGGCCGGCACTTGATCCCCTTCTCCCGATGGCGTGCCTTTTCCCGGCGACTGCTGGTGCTTTTCTGCCTGGCCACCGGTGTGGCGCAGGCAACGGAGTGCGTGATTCTGCTGCACGGCATGGGGCGAACCCACCGAGCCATGTCGGAGATCGAGGAAAAATTGCTCGAGCAGGGCTTCATGGTCTGGAATGAGGGCTACCCTTCGACGGCCGCCGACGTCGCCAGCCTCGCCGGGGAGCATGTCGCCCAGGGTATATCGTTTTGTAAGGCTGCCGGTACGGATCGGATTCACTTCGTCACCCATTCCCTCGGCGGTATCCTGGTCCGGCACTACCTGCAGGATAATGAGGTTCCCACTCTTGGCAGAATCGTGATGTTGTCGCCCCCGAACCACGGCAGTGAGGTGGCTGACTATCTTAGGGGGTACGGCTGGTACGGGGCTGTGGTAGGGCCGGCGGGGCTGGAATTACACACCGGCCAGGATAGCGTGCCCAATTCACTCCAGCCCATTCCCGGCGAGATCGGAATCATTGCCGGCACCGAATCGCTGGATATCTGGTTCGCCTGGATGTTCAATGGGCCCAACGACGGTAAGGTATCCGTCGAGAGCGCCAGGCTGGATGAGATGGCAGATTTTCTGCAGGTTCCCCATGGTCACACCTTTATCGCTCGCTCCGATGATGTGATCGATCAAATATCCTGGTTTTTGAACAATGGGCGGTTTAACCCGGCGCTGATACCGAACCCACAACAGCACACCCATGGACATACTGGCCCCTTAAGAGATAAAAAATAAGCAGCGCGTCGGTCGCGCCG
>JAUXCW010000090.1 GCA_030618705.1 Gammaproteobacteria bacterium
AGGGTGTCCTGCAGCAAACCCACCAGGTGTTTGTCGACCGGGTCAAGGAGGGGCGCGGCGATCGCCTGTCCGACGATGAAGAGATATTCAGTGGCCTGATCTGGACCGGTGAGCAAGCACTGGAGTTGGGGCTGATCGACGGAATCAGCAATGTGCGGGAATTGGCCAGGGATCGCTTCGATATCGAGGAATTGATTGATTATACGCCGCGCCGGGCTCCCCTGGAGCGCTTGATGTCCATCTTCGGCAGTGCGATGACGCGCACATTCTTCGATGCGGCGCAGCAGCCGAGAGCCGCGGCCATCTATTGACGCCGCGCTTGCGCAGCAATTCGCCCAGTGTGATCAGGGGCAGGCCCACCAGGTTATTGGGGTCCTTGCCCTCCAGTGCGTGAAACAAGCTGATCCCCAGTCCTTCAGATTTAAACGAGCCCGCGCAGTCATAGGGCTGTTCCCGTTGCAGGTAGCCATCGATCTCGGCACTCGATAAATCCCTGAAAACGACATCGTAAGGCTCGCATACCAGGTCATAGTCAGTGCTGGCGGCGTCCAGCAGGCACAGGCCGGTGACGAACTTCACTCGCTGTCCGGAGCGCAGCCTCAACTGGCGCTGCGCATTGGCATGATTTCCTGGTTTGCAGAGTATCTCTGCGTTGAGAATCGCCACCTGGTCCGCGCCGATGATCAGCGCCTTCGGATAGCGCGGCGCCAGTGCCCGGGCTTTTTCCAGCACCAGCCGGCACACCAGTTTCTCAGCCGTCTCCCCTGGCCGGCGGCATTCGTTTATCCCCGGTTCAGAAGCCTCGAAATGCGGAATAATCCTGGACAGCAGTTGTCGGCGGTAAGGCGAGCTGGAGGCCAATACGATCAAGCCTTGCAATTGGCGGCCACTATGGGGGAAAACCTCTCTATATCAATAATCTTTTTGACACCGGGGGTACATGACACTATGATTGCGCGCCATGTCGACAGGGCCTCTTACAAGGCAGGCGGATATCCGCAAATTGGCGTCTTCCGGCGCGGTAATCGAGGGATCGGTTAAAGTATCAGAGCTCGGCCGTCTGGCGCAAGCCCTGGCCGAAGATAGTGGTACTGTCAGCTACTGTCTGCGTTTCGGCGTAACAGAGGAAGGTATTCCCAGTATCGCCGGGCAAGTCGAGGGTAGCGTTGTCGTATTATGCCAGCGCTGCCTGGAGCCAATGGAGCTGGATCTGCGGTCCGAGTTCCTGCTCGGGGCTGTCGACAGTGACGAGAGGGCGCGGCAGCTGCCAGGCAGGCTGGAGCCCCTGGTATTGCAAGAAGACATCGTAGACACGGCGGCTGTACTCGAGGAAGAGTTGTTGTTGTGTCTGCCCTTTGTGAGTTATCACTCACAGGACGAATGCAAGCAGAAGGTCGGCCACCAGTCTATCGAAGAGGGGGCCGAGCCGGTGTCAGAGGAGCGGAACAACCCCTTTGATGTGCTCGCAGCGTTAAAAAAACCGGAATCCTGAGTTGGAGGTAGGCCGTCATGGCGGTACAAAAGAGTCGAAAGACACGATCGCGGCGCGGTATGCGGCGCTCCCACGATGCATTGACCGCATCCACATTGTCCGTGGATGAAACCAGCGGCGAGGTGCACCTGCGTCACCACGTCAGCAAGGACGGTTTTTACCGCGGCCGCAAGGTCGTCGATACGGGCGACGACGAATAAACCCTTGTCCGAGCCGTTGCGTATTGCCATAGATGCAATGGGAGGGGACTTCGGCCCCTCCGTTACGGTTCCCGCCGCCATTTCCTCACTCGCTGCCCATCCCCGGATCGAGCTGGTTCTGTTCGGCCTCGAGTCCGAACTAAGTCCCAGGCTCGCCAATATCCCATCGGCTGATCGCCGGCGCATCTCTGTCCGTCATTGCGACGAGGTGGTGGCCATGGATGACAAGCCCAGCCAGGCCTTGCGCAGCAAAAAATCCTCATCCATGAGGGTGGCCATCGACAGCTTGAAATCCGGTGAGGCCGATGCCTGCGTCAGCGCCGGCAATACCGGCGCGCTGATGGCCATCGGCTACTATGTGTTGAAGACCTCCCCGGGCATCGACAGGCCCGCGATCTGTGTCTCCCTGCCGACGTGGGAGGGACATAGTTATCTCCTCGATCTCGGCGCCAACGTCGATAACTGCTCCGAGCACCTGCACCAATTCGCGCTCATGGGAACTGTGCTTTCACGGGTGCTCGATGGTGAGTCCGCGCCGAAGGTTGCCTTGCTCAATATTGGCTCGGAAGAGATCAAGGGTAATGAACAGGTAAAATTGGCGGCGCAGTTGATCGGCGAGGATCAGCGGCTCAACTATATGGGCTATTTGGAGGCCGACCAGCTGTTTGACGGAGAAGCGAACGTCATCGTATGCGACGGGTTTGTCGGTAATGTCGCGCTCAAGGCGTCCGAGGGAACAGCGCGTTTAATTGCCTATAAGGGCCAGCATGCTTTTCGCAAAAATGCCTTGACCCGCTTGTTGGGGTGGTTGGCGCGGCCGATTATTCGGCGTGTACAGGATGAGATCAATCCGGAGGCTTACAATGGGGCCTTCTTTTTGGGTTTGCAGGGCGTGCTGGTGAAAAGCCATGGCGGCGCCTCGGTCATGGGTTTCCAGCATGCGATAGATAGTGCCGTCGTCTCGGTGGAAAATCGCATGGTGGAGCAGCTCGATCACAGTTTGGAAATATTAAGCGCCTGAAGCGCACACGGAGGTTGGTGCAATGAGCAAGCGACAATTGGCTTTTGTCTTCCCGGGTCAGGGCTCCCAGAAGGTCGGAATGCTGGCAGCCATGGCAGAGCAATACCCGATTATCCAGCAAACCTATGCCGAGGCGTCCGATGTGCTGGCTTACGACCTCTGGCAACTGGTACAGCAGGGGCCGCAGGAAGAGCTCAACCTGACCGAGCGTACCCAACCCATGCTATTGACCGCCGGCGTGGCCCTATGGCGTGTGTGGCAACAGCTCGACGGCGTTCAGCCGGCTGTGCTGGCAGGCCACAGCCTGGGCGAGTTTACAGCGCTGGTCTGCGCGCAGAGCCTGGTGTTCGCCGACGCCGTCAAACTGGTACAACAGCGGGGTGCATTTATGCAGTCCGCCGTACCGGTTGGAGTCGGTGCTATGGCCGCCATCATCGGCCTGGACGACGCTGCTGTCGACCAGGCCTGCCGCCAGGCGGCCCAGCAGGAGGTGGTGGCGGCGGTGAATTACAATTCTCCGGGCCAGGTTGTTATCGCCGGTCACGCCGGGGCTGTGGAGCGAGCTTCCGCCCTGTGCAAGGAAGCCGGCGCCAAGCGCGCCTTGCCGCTGCCGGTCAGCGCACCTTTCCATACCGACTTGATGCGCCCCGCCGGCGAGCAATTGGCCGAGGTGCTGGCGGCGATTGAGCTCGATGCGCCACAGATACCGGTTGTCCATAACGTAAACGCCCGCACCGAGTCAGACCCGCAGAAAATCAAAGACCTTCTGGTAGAGCAAATTTACAGTCCGGTACAATGGGTGGCATGTGTGCAAACCATGCTCGAGCTGGGGGTTACGGCGACGGTCGAATGCGGGCCCGGCAATGTCCTCAGCGGCTTGAACCGCCGTATCGACAAGTCGATTGCAGTTGCCGGGCTCGACCAGCCCGCGGGGCTGGAAAAGGCGCTGGCGCTGGCTGCTGACCTGGGCGAATAGGGCCTGGACGAATAAAGTAGACTGTGGATAGTAAAGGACAGGAGATCAGCATGAGCTTGCAGGGAAAAATCGCCCTGGTTACCGGTGCCAGCAGGGGTATCGGCGCCGCCATCGCCCGGCAACTCGGGGAGCAGGGCGCTACCGTACTGGGTACTGCCACCACAGGGGAAGGTGCGGAGCGAATCAGTGCTGGTTTTACCGAAAACGGTATTACCGGTCGGGGCTTCGCACTCAACGTCACCGATGCAGAATCCGTGAAATCGGTACTCAAGGCTATTGCCGATGAGTTCGGGGCGGTGAATATCCTGGTCAACAATGCCGGCGTGACCCGGGATAACCTGCTGATGCGCATGAAAGAGGACGAATGGTCCGAGGTTATCGAGACCAACCTCACCGCGATCTATCGACTGAGCAAAGCCTGTTTGCGGGGCATGGCCAGGGCGCGCTGGGGGCGTATCATCAATATTTCCTCGGTAGTCGGCTCCATGGGCAACGCCGGCCAGGCCAATTACTCGGCGACCAAGGCCGGGGTGGAGGGCTTTTCCCGGGCCCTCGCCAGCGAAATAGGTAGCCGCAGTATTACGGTCAACTCTGTCGCGCCTGGCTTTATCGATACCGATATGACCAGGGCCTTGCCCGACGCCCAGCGCGAGGCACTGATTGGCCGGATTGCGGTGGGCCGTCTGGGGCGGGCGGAGGAAGTGGCTGCCGTGGTGGGTTTCCTCGCCAGCGATGGCGCGGCTTATATCACCGGCGAAACCATCCATGTCAATGGCGGAATGTATATGTCTTGATCCAGTCGCATTGCAAAATGTTCCGGCAGCGGATACATTTGCGACTATCAAGCGAATGGGCTATTAAAAGTTACGCGGATTCGGGGTAAAATACCCACTGCGCCAAAAGTCTTGTCCCTGGATAGTAAGATAGGGGCCATAACTGGCGGCGGCACAATGTGAAGAATTAGTTAGTATCTTTAGTACCATTTTTTGTTATGTTTTTTTATTCCAGGCAAAGCACAAGCAGTACCAACTATTACGACTTTTATAGGAGTCAACAAGAATCATGAGTAGCATAGAAGAGCGCGTCAAAAAGATCGTTGCAGAACAACTGGGCGTGAAAGAGGCGGATATTCAGAAGTCGGCTTCTTTTGTTGAAGATCTGGGCGCCGATTCTCTCGACACCGTTGAGCTGGTAATGGCCCTCGAAGAAGAGTTCGAGACCGAAATCCCGGACGAAGAGGCCGAGGCGATTACCACGGTTCAACTGGCCATCGACTACATCGAGAAGCACCTGGACTCCTAAACCCACCGGGTTTTATCTCAGAAGCCGTTTCTATAGACTTATAGAGCGGCTTTTTTATTTTGTCCCACCGGTGTACGGGCGTTTTTTCATCGGATGATAGAGTGAGTGTGAGTATGCGCAGGGTAGTCGTTACCGGTCTCGGGGTTCTATCACCCCTTGGGAACACTGTGGAGAGCACCTGGCAGGGCATTGTCGCCGGCCAGAGCGGTATCGGCCCGATTGAGTCCCTTGACCCCTCGGCCTATACCACGCACTTTGGTGGTGCGATTCGCGATTTTGATATTACCGGGTATATGCCGGCCAAAGACGCCCGGAGAATGGATTTATTTATCCAGTATGGTGTGGCGGCGGGGATGCAGGCCATAGTGGATTCCGGGCTCGAAGTGACCGAGGCCAATGCACATCGCATCGGCGCGGCCATCGGCTCGGGCATCGGCGGCATCGGCTCCATCGAAGCATGTCGCGATATTATTCGGGATCGTGGTCCGCGTAAGGTTTCACCCTTCTTCGTGCCGGGCTCGATCATCAACATGATCGCCGGCAACCTGTCGATAAACTACGGCTTTACCGGCCCCAACCTCGCTCTCGTTACAGCCTGTACCACGGGTACGCATTGTATCGGCCTGGCGGCACGCCTGATCGCCTGTGGCGATGCCGATGTCATGGTCGCCGGCGGTGCCGAGATGGCGACAACCAGTGTCGGCCTGGGAGGCTTTGCCGCGGCGCGGGCCCTGTCCACACGCAATGACGACCCCGAGGCCGCCAGCCGCCCCTGGGATCGGGATCGCGACGGCTTCGTGCTCAGCGACGGTGCCGGGGTACTCGTGGTCGAGGAGTACGAACACGCCCGCGAGCGTGGCGCGACGATCCATGCCGAGATCATCGGTTTTGGCATGAGTGCCGATGCCTACCATATGACGTCCCCACCCGCCGATGGTGGCGGGGCGGCACTGGCGATGGAAAACGCCCTGCGCGATGCGGCCATCAACCCGGAGCAGATAGACTATGTCAATGCCCATGGTACCAGTACGCCGGCGGGGGATATTGCGGAAACCACGGCGCTGAAGCGGGCGTTCGGCAATGCCGCCGCCGGGCTTGCCGTGAGTTCCACCAAGTCGATGGTGGGGCATATGCTGGGGGCCGCCGGCTCGGCGGAGGCGATCTTCAGCATCCTCGCCCTGCGAGACCAGGTGGTACCGCCGACGATCAATCTCGATAACCCCGACGAGGCCTGCGACCTGGACTATGTGCCGCATACCGCGCGGCAGAAAAAACTCGATATCACCCTGTCCAATTCCTTTGGGTTTGGTGGTACCAACGGGTCGCTGATCTTCAAGCGGGTGTAAGCCGCTGTCTCCCTCACCCTCGCACGCCGACGAACTCTGCCTGGTCAACGGGGAGTTGTGCTCCGTGTTGCCGGTATCCGACCGTGGGCTCAACTACGGCGACGGTCTTTTTGAGACGATGCGTATTGTCGGTTCGCGGCCGATTTTGGCGGATTTACACTGGCAACGACTCGAGATGGGCCTGGAGAGGCTGCGCATCTCCGTGTCGCGCAATACAATTGAGACTCAGTTGCAACAATTGCTGGATCGTGCGGCGGCTGCGCGCCGGCGGGAGGGCATAGTAAAAATCCTGGTGAGCCGCGGCGACAGCGGGCGAGGTTTCGTGCCCACCGGACAGGCCGGACCCACGGTGGTGATCAGCTGGTTTGAACTGCCCTCGCACCCCGTGCAGTGGTATCGTGATGGGGTGCAACTGGTGCTTTGCAAATTGCGCTTGCCCCATCGCCCCCAGCTGGCCGGTCTGAAGCATTTGAATTGCCTCGACTATGTGCTGGCGGGTCTGGAACTACCCGGTGAAGCCGGTGTGCAGGGCTTGTTGCTCGACCAGGAGGGCATGCTGATCGAAGCCCTGTCGTCGAATTTGTTCCTGGTGGTACAGGGTAATCTTTACACGCCGCTGTTACATCGCTGTGGTATCGCGGGTACCATGCGCCGATGGATAATGGAAACCGTTGCGCCGGAGCTCGAGGTGACCCTGCTAGAGAAAGACTTGCCGCTGGAGACCCTGTATGAAACGGATGAGGTGTTTATCTGCAATAGTGTTTTCGGCGTTGTTCCGGTGGCCGGTGTGGGCGATCGTAGGTGGCAGCGCGGCCCTGTGACAGCGGCGGTCCAGCGACGGGTGATGATGCTGTTCGATGCTTAAAAAACTACTGCTTCTGTCCTTTGTCCTGTTGCTCGCGCTCGCCGTCGGGCTGTTTGTCGTGTGGAAAAAGTTTGATCGCTACCTGGACCAGCCGATCGCGGGTTTGCATGAGCCGGTGGAGATCATGGTGGAGCCAGGGAGCTCGGTGACCCGCGTCATTCACCAGTTGGCCGACCGTGATTTGCTACGCCAGCCACGATTGCTGGTTTACTATTTACGCGCCACGGACCAAACAGGCATGCAAGCGGGCGAGTATCGTATTCCAGCGGCTATCAGCCCCCGCCAATTGCTGGCAAGACTCGCCCGTGGAGAGGTCAAGTACTACGAGCTCACCCTGTTGGAGGGCTGGACTGTCAGGCAGTCCCTCGACCACATGAGTCAACAACCGGCACTGGAACACGAACTCACGGACGCGGATATGACCGACTTCCTTCGTATACTGGATCGCGAGGGCCGTTACCCCTCCGCCGAGGGCTTGTTCTTTCCCGATACCTATCGCTATGTCAGGGGAATGAGCGATAAAGACCTGCTGACCACTGCCTATGGGAAAATGCAGCAGACCCTGGCGGATGAATGGCCTGGGCGGGCGGAAAAACTGCCGCTGTCCTCACCCTATGAGGCGCTGATCCTGGCGTCGATCGTCGAAAAGGAAACCGCGGTCGACAGCGAGAGAGAGCAGATCGCCGGGGTATTTACCAGCCGCCTGGTAAAAGGCATGCGTCTGCAGACGGACCCCACCGTCATCTACGCCATGGGCGAAAATTATCACGGTAATATCCGCCGCAAGGACCTGCAGCTGGACTCGCCCTACAATACGTATCGGGTGGCCGGCCTACCGCCCACGCCCATCGCGCTGCCGTCTCGTCGCTCGATAGAGGCGGTGTTGCACCCCCTGCTCAACGGTAAACTGTACTTCGTCGCCAAGGGTGACGGCAGCCATTATTTCTCTGCCACCCTGGAGGAACACAATAAGGCGGTTCAGGAATACCAGGTGCGCAATCGAGCAAAAAACTATCGCTCTGCACCGGGCAAGGCGTCATCGAAAAAGGCCGACAATGACAGCAGCTAAACAGCACAGGGGATTGTTTATCACCGTCGAGGGTGGTGAGGGGGTGGGCAAATCCACCAACCTGCAATTCATTGCAGACTACCTGCGCTCGCGGGGCATCGAGCTGGTGCAGACCCGGGAGCCCGGAGGCACACCCCTGGCGGAACAGATCCGCGAGTTGTTACTCGAAACCCGGGACGAGACAGTGTTTCCCCTGGCGGAGTTGCTGCTGGTTTTTGCGGCGCGGGCGCAGCATTTGCAGGAGGTGATAATGCCGGCCCTGGAGCAGGGCGTGTGGGTGCTCAGCGACCGATTCACCGATGCGACCTACGCCTACCAGGGCGGCGGGCGCCGGCTGGACCTGGGTCAGATTGCCAGTCTGGAGGCCCTGGTGCAGGGGGAGTTTCGCCCGGATATCACCTTGTTGCTCGATATGCCGGTGGCAGAAGGCATGGCGCGGGCAGGTGCCCGGGGGGAGCTCGACCGCTTTGAGCGGGAGCAGCTGGCGTTTTTCGAGCGGGTCCGGGGGGCTTATCTCGCCAGGGCCCGACGCTACCCGGACCAGTATCGGTTGGTCGATGCATCCACGCCCCTGGTCGATGTGCAGCTTCGAATCGAAGCTGTTCTCGACGGCTTGCTCGCCGGGCGAGGGCTCTGATCCGGTGGCGACGAACGGACTATTCCCCTGGCAGGAGCAAAACTGGCAACGCATGCTACAACTGAGGCAGGCGGGACGCCTTCCCCATGCGATCCTGTTATACGGTATGCCGGGGACGGGAATTCGTCCGTTCGCCCAGGTGCTGGCGCGCGCACTGATGTGCAGTGCGGGAGGGGAGTTCGCCTGCGGAGACTGCCACGCCTGCAGCCTCAATGCGGCAGGCACCCACCCCGACCTGGTACAACTGGAGCCGGAAAAAGAGGGTGGCCAGATCAAGGTCGACCAGGTGCGTGAGTTGGTGGCTTTTGGACACGCCTCCGCGCAAATGGGCGGCTATCGCGTCGTTATCCTCGGCCCTGCCGAAGCGATGAACGCCAATGCG
Source organism: Gammaproteobacteria bacterium (assembly GCA_030618705.1). Classification (GTDB taxonomy): domain Bacteria; phylum Pseudomonadota; class Gammaproteobacteria; order Pseudomonadales; family JAHEGP01; genus JAHEGP01. Next base: position 9,291 of record JAUXCW010000090.1, read on the forward strand.
GCAAACTCCCTGCTGAAAACCCTGGAGGAGCCGGGGGAGCAGACCCTGTTAATGCTGCTCAGCTACGCTCCAGCCACAGTCCTCCCTACCATCCGTTCACGCTGCCAGTCGCTGGCGATGACGGCGCCAACGGCGGAACAGGGCCGCAGCTGGTTGGAGCAACAGTTGTCGAACCCTGGGGCCCTGACGACACTGCATCAGTTTGCCCCACGGCAACCCCTGTACGGGCTGAGGTTGGAGCCCATGGTCGACGATATGCAACGGCTTGCCCAAACACTGCCGGCATTAATCGAAGGAGAGGCAGATGTGCTGCAAGTCGTGAAGACATGGGCCCCGATTGATCTCGCCATGCTGCTGACATGGCTTTATCAGTGGTTATCCGCGGCCTGCCTGATCGGATCCCGGGGCGGGGAGGAGGACGCGGCCGCTGTCAGCATCCACCGCGCCTGGGTGGCGCGTGCGCCCTTGTCGCGCCTGCTGTCCGTGCTCGATGAGATTGTGGTCATGCGCCGCCAATTGGCGGCGGGAAGCAACCCGAACCGGGAGCTGCTGCTGGAAAACCTGGTGCTGCGCCTGGCGAGTGCGGGCAGCATAGCTTGAGCGGAGTCACCGTCGCCGGTGTAGAATTTGGCGCTCCAGGTTGGCCAAGAGCGGAATCAGAAGCTAGTCTTATCAGGAAGCTGTCCTCTCGATAAGAATCATCACATTTGCGCTAGCTGGATTTACGCATGAGTAATTTGGGAATCAAACAGGGTGGAGCCAAGAGCGGGATTCTCTCTCTCACCATCAAGGACAAAGCCGTACTCTATGCGGCCTATATGCCCTTCCTGGAGAACGGTGGACTGTTTATTCCGACCAATAAACACTATAAACTGGGTGATGAAGTTTTTATGCTGCTGAGCCTGATGGATGAGGCGGAAAAGCTTCCGGTAGCGGGCAAAGTGGTCTGGATCACGCCGCAGGGTGCACAGGGTAATCGCACAGCAGGTATTGGCGTAGAATTCAGCGAACAGGACGATACCGCTATACGCAAGATAGAGACCTACCTGGCGGGCTCCCTGGAGTCGGACCGACCCACCCACACCATGTGACCGGCTCCGGCCGGCGGTAATCTTCCCGGGCGCGGCTTTGCTGTCGTTATCCGGCGATCTTTTCACTCTTTTGTTTGTATACCAGGCTGTACTCTCTCATGCATGAGCTGCTGGTGGATTCCCATTGCCACCTGGATCGACTCGATATCGACCAATGCGGTGGCAGTGTCGCCGCGGCATTGGCGCGAGCGCGGGAATGCGGCGTCGGCCGTGTACTGTGTATCTCGATCGACGCCGACAATATCGAGACAGTGGTGGAGCTGGCCGCTGCTCACGAGGGCGTATCGGCAACCGTGGGGGTACACCCCCTGCATGCCCATGAGCATACCGTTAGCGAGCAGCAGATCCTGCGTTGGGCGCAACGGCCCGGGGTGGTGGGGATCGGGGAAACCGGCCTGGATTATTACTATGGCCAGCAACATAAAGCGGTGCAACGCGAGAGTTTTGCCTGCCACCTGAGCGCCGCGGCAGGGGCCGGCATGGCCGTTGTCGTCCATACCCGGGATGCCCGTGAGGATACCCTGGCCCTGATCCGGGAGTATGGATCGATAGAGCATGGCGGCGTACTACACTGTTTTACCGAGGATTGGGACATGGCGCGTCGGGCCATCGATCTCAATTATTATATCTCGGTATCCGGTATCGTGACGTTTCGCAATGCCGGCGAACTGCGCGATGTGGTTGGCAAACTCCCCCTGGATCGTCTGTTAGTGGAGACGGACGCACCCTACCTGACTCCGGTTCCCTTCCGGGGCAAGGCAAACCAGCCCGCCC
>JAUXCW010000245.1 GCA_030618705.1 Gammaproteobacteria bacterium
CCACATTGACGGTAGATGTGATCCACGGCCACGGGTATATCCACGCAGGCAATTTCTTCAAAGGTCCAGGGCAGATAAGCCGTCGGCAAGCCGGCGCTGCTGCGCAAGTCCAGCAGCCAGACATCGCGCCCCTGTCGGTACAGTGCCTCAGCCAGGCTGGGCTTCAGGGCCGGGTGTGCGTAGGTGGTAGAGCTGGCGCTGTAACCGTGAATCAACAATACCGGCGGCAGGGAGGAGCACGGCTGAGCGTAGCGGCACAGTCTTATCAGTATAGGAATGCCGCCGAATGCGCTACCCACCGGTATTTCGCTAATCTGCGGCGGCGGGAGACCGGGCAATTCGCCGGCCAGGCGACGGGGCTCGCGGTTCAGCCGGGCATCGGGCTTCCTGAAACTCCAGATATGGGTGCTGATAATTCCCCGGGCCAGGTAAGCAGCGAGGGAGACGAGATCGACCAGCGCGCTGACCTCGTCGGCCTGGCGAGTAACCTGCAACAGCGGAACATTACTGCGCACCAGGTGGGTGAGATCCAGCTTCAGTACCGGGCAGGATGTTGCCGCAAGTGCCGGCGCATTGTTCAGGTGTAGTTCGCACAGTTGTTGCCAGGGATTACTGCGGCGCCCATAGGTCAATATCTTGTCGCCGTGCAATTGGCAGCCCTGGACAAGCCCGGGAAACCACTGCGGTGATGTGCCCGAAGGAGCGCCCGCAATTGTCAGTGCATAGTGCCATGTGCGCACCTCGCCGGCACGCGACCACAGTGCAACGGCGCTTTTAAAAAGCTTCACAAAACCCGGCCCCGGTATCGGCCCGGCATTCACGATGCCCTGTTTGAAGCCTCGTCTATCACCCATAAATGCGGCGAAAATGTCCCGCGCTCCTCGCCGCATTGCCCAGGGATATATCGTCCTCAGACGGCGCCACCCGGGACGACTGGGCCCGCGCTGCATTAAATCCAGATGGCCTGTTAGCGGGGCGCAGAACAACGCTGCCCGTTGCAGCTCGTGCTCCAATTCGGCGGGGTTGAGATCTCTGCGAGAAATTTTTCGCCAGACATCCTGGTCAAAGATACGCATGCGGTTTCGCGATTCCTCCGGCAGTATCATGCGACGCGGGCCCCGGGCCACAATAAGTGATTTGACAGGCGTGCTTGCAAAATCCAGGCTGAGCTCGACAGTGACGGACAGCAGACCGCTGGGGGTTTGTAAACGGCAATCACCCAGCAGTTTTTCGCTAACGGCAATTTCGGTGTCGGCTTGAACCGCGGCGGCTGTATCGGCCTCCGGTGCATAGCGGGGCCTATCGACAGCGGTTGCAGGTGCCGCTTGTTGCCGGGGCAAATAACCCCACTGGCTGCACAGTTCCTCACAAGCGCGCAGCGAAAAAGCGGCGATAGTCAGGGCGGGATTGGTCCCCAGGCTACCCGGGATGACAGCGCCGTCCACTACCGCCAGGTTGGCGTATACCGCTGTATCGTCGCCAGCCTGCACCTTGAAAACCTGGCCACAATGGTTTACTACCCCATCGGTGACGCTGTTAGCTGTGGCACAACCGCCCAGTGGGTGTACGCTTAACAGCGGCCCGTGTTTGCCGCCGATTAATTCGCCCATATCGAACGGCAGGAGTCGCCAGGCCGGGTTTGCCAGTATCGTCCCACCGAGCTTACTGTTGTCAGCCAGTTGCTGCAGGTGTTGTATTTGTTCGGAGAAAACGGGCTTGTCCGACAGCCCGGGCCAGTGGATGGTGGCGCTGCCCTGTACCTGCGCGGGTTGATCCTTCACCGCGGAATCGGGCCTGTGATCGATGGGTAACTGGATAGCGCCATCGGCGCCGTCGTGGCTCATCACCGCATAGATCGCGGTGTTTTTAATCTGCACCTCGTCTATGGCCCAGGGATCTTCAAACAGTGACCCGGCAATGTGTATGGTATCGTCACTCCGTGCCAACTCAGCCAGGGAATACGTGGTATGGAACATCTCCAGAAATACCTGTTTTAACGGTCCGGGAACGGCCATTTCCTCTATCAGGAAGCCGCTGTCCCGGTGATCTATAACCCCGGTAATCGTTGGCCCCACTGCCCGCTTATCCGCCGACTCGGCCTGGTCTGCGATCGCGTTCACAGCGCAAGCATGTTTTACCCCGACGGCCAACATATCGCCATTTCCGGATACCTTCTTACCCAGCCTGGGTGAAAATACCAGGGCCTCGCTGGCTGAACGCATTAGAAGCTCTGTGCTACCCAGCGTACCCGCGGCAACAATTACTTTACGCGCGGTGATTTCCAGTGGAGAAGCTTCACGCAGGTTTAGCTGCCGGTTGGTGTGGATAAGGTGTATCAACCATTTACCCCTGCCTGGCAGTAATCGCAATACGGTTGCGCCGGTGTATAACTCGGCACCCGCCCGCCAGGCGGTGAAGAGCAAATTGGTGTCCAGCGAAGCCTTGGCGTTGTGGTTGCAGCCGGTGGTGCAATCGCCGCATAGAATACAAGCGCTCAAATTGACCCCGGCATCGTTGGCCCCTTCGTCCAGTGCCACGGTGATTTTCGCCGGCCGATAGCTATTGTCCCCGGCTGCCAGGGCCTGCAAGGCGGCATTTTTATCCAGCGCAGGCGTGGACCGGGTACTGGTGCCGACCATTTCCCGGGCACGCTTATACCATGACAGCAAGCCACCATCACCTTGCAGCCCGGTCGGCCAACAATCGAACACCTGCGGACGCGGCGTTTCCATTACCCCGGCATTGATCAGTGAGCCGCCGCCGAGACCGTTGGCCACTAACGTGGTGAGGTCATTGCCCAGCCGCAGGTCGAACAGGCCTTCCAATTCACCACCCGGCTGCTCACTGGTGCCATTGGCAAAGCGCACATGCCCCGGTAGATCCTGCACGCGATGGGGGAAACTGCCCGGTAAATATTCCTTTCCGCGTTCCAGTACACACACTGTGATGTCACGCTGCCGGCCGCCCTCCTCCACGCTGGCACCGGCAAAGCTCGCCGCAGCTATGGCACCACCGTAGCCGCTGCCGACGATCACCACGTCAAAATCTACCCGACCTCCGTCGCCCCTCTGTTTTTCAACGCGTCGAGCCAGGCACTCCATGTCTTGCGACAACCAGGTACTGCTCTTGCCGTCAACATCAGTTGCTGTCCTTGTCATGGCTATCATTCCCCAGGTGTAATTGCCGGGCCATCGCCCGGATGAGAACCTCTGTCGACACCGGCTTGTGTAACAATTGCAGTTGTGCCTGCTCGGCTTCCCGCAGGCGATCGGGTGCGGTGTCTCCACTGATCAGCAGGGCCGGCAGCCGCGGCAAATGGTGGCGTATGGCAACGACTGTTTTGAAGCCGCTGTCAGTACCTCTCAAGCGAAGATCGGCCAATAAAATATCGGGGGCGAAATTTTTCAGGGCGGCTACAGCCTCACCCGTGCCCCTGGCATTTCGCACCTCGCAGCGCAAGCCTTCCAGCAGGGTTTTCATGCCCAGGCCCACATCCACCTCGTCGTCGACGACCAGCACTTTCAGGCCTACCAGGTTGACCTTCGGCTCCGCTTCGTCGCGGTCGGCAGGGAGATGCTGAACACTGGCCGGCAAGGCAATAGTTACCCGCGTGCCTTCACCTACGGAAGATTCCAATGTCAGGCAAAAATCCAGTAGCGCCACCTGCCGCTCAACTATGGCCAGCCCCAGGCCAAGGCCCTTGCTTCGATCGCGCTCGGGGTTATCAACCTGGTAAAACTCCTCGAACACTTTCACTTGTTCTCCCGCAGCTATGCCCCGACCGGTGTCGGCAACCTGTACTTTATATTGGTGACGGTCGCACCGTGCGGAGAGTGTAATAGACCCCTGGTCGGTGTATTTAAGCGCGTTCGACAGCAAATTGCGTAGTATGCCTTCCAGGATGGCCGGGTCGGTATAGACGACAGCATCGTCGATGGCCTGCACAATAAACACCAGCTGTTTGCTATCTGCCTCTGCACTAAACTCCGGAGCCAGGCGGGTCAATAGTTGGCCCAGGTTCACCGGTTCAGGCTTGATGCTCACGACCCCGGCGTCCAGTTTGCTGATATCCAGCAGAGAATCCAGTTGATTGGCGACACTGCGCAGGGCGAGATCCATGTGATGGGCAATTTCACGACTTTTATCATCGAGTGGGCGCATACCCAGGGCGGCGCTAAACAGGGATAAGGTGTGAATGGGCTGGCGCAAATCGTGGCTGGCGGAGGCCAGGAAGCGAGTCTTTGAAGCACTGGCCTGCTTGGCTTTGTGCAGGGCTTTATGCAGCTTTTCGTTTAACTCCAGTTGTTGGTGCTGGGCGCGATAAGTCGCTTCAAACATACTGTAGATGTTCCTGGACACCCTCACCAGGCTGAACGAGTAGAACAAGCCCAGCACGGCCACCATAATGGCGCGATCTTGTTGGCCGCCAAGCCCCGGGTTAAACCCCCAGAGAGTATAGAGCGGAACCAGGGTGGGCAGGACGTAGGCCACCGCGACGGGCCGATAACCAGCCGACAGCATCAGGGAAAATGTCGACAGGCCCATAAACATAATGGTTTGAATGGCCCGCTCGACTTCGGTAAAAAGGGGAAAGCAATACAGCGACAAACCGTGCAAAAACCCGTTCATGGCGGTAACACTTACCGCATAACGCAATCTTCGCGCCACCGGGATATGTGTCGCCAGTGGCAGTCTCGGCATGACCACCCAGCGAATACCCTGGGCGATACAGACCAACAACAACCAGGTTCCCCACAGGTAGGCAGGCACATCGTCGGATGCAAACCAGGCCAGTAAGCTCATGCAGCCGATAGTGACAAACGGATCGCGCAGTCGGTGCTCACTCATCAACAGCAGTAGTGCCTGCTCTATGGTGTCAGCGGCTTGTACACTGGGTTCTTGTACACTCATTCGGCGCGACCTGCCTCTACCTGCACAAGGTTTTCCTGAGCTTACTCCAAAATATACAGCCAAACCACCGGGCCCGACGTTGAGCGCTATAACTTTCGTTTAGGCCATTGCCATACTGGTACA
>JAUXCW010000283.1 GCA_030618705.1 Gammaproteobacteria bacterium
GTGGGGCGTTGGTACGATTACCGCAAGGGCGTGGCGCCGGCGGAAAAACAACGGCAGTCCTCCCTGGTGGCGGTGAATTATCGGCTGATCGAGCTGGATAGTGAGGCACGTCAGCTGCGCTTCAGGCACCCCGAATTGCAAATCGACCTCGGCGGTATCGCCAAGGGCTATGCGGTGGATCGGGCCCTGGAGCTTTTGGTCGAAAGAGGTATCCAGAACGCTTCGGTCAGCGCCGGTGGCGATACCGGCCTGCTGGGGGATCGTCGGGGCCGACCGTGGATGGTCGGTATACGCAATCCCCGCCGGCAGGATGACGTTGCGCTGAGCTTGCCCCTGGAGTCCCTGGCGTTCTCGACCTCCGGCGACTATGAACGCTATTTTATCGACCCCGATACCGGTGAACGCATTCACCATATCATCAATCCCCGTACCGGCCGCTCCTCCAGCGGCATCATCAGCGCCAGCGTCATGGGCCCCAGCGGCTTCGATACGGACCCCCTGTCGACAACCGTGTTTGTGCTCGGTGTAGAGCGGGGTCTCGCCCTGATCGATTCCCTGGCCGAATTCGATGCGGTTTTGATCGATGACAGCGGTGTCGTGCATTACTCCAGCGGTCTGGTGGAGTGAGGGATTTACGTCGGGGTGGCACCAGGCTGACAAATTTGACGCTTCCTGATTGCTCCTAAAAGCGTTTGCGTAGTCCCAGCATCAGGTAAGTCTGGCGTGCTTCGAAGTCCATTGTCTCGAATTGCTGGCTAAGCCATTCGTAACCGAGTTCTGCATCCAGCAGAAAGGTGGGGTTGAAAAACCAGTTTAGTCGCAGTGCGGGGCGTAGCGTATAGGTATCCCGGTCGGCGTTGTTGACCCAGCGGCGAGAGCCCAACAAGCGAAGCGTCAGATTGATGCTCTGGTTAAATCGCAGTTTTTCATCAGCATACAGGCTGGCGCTGTTCGATGTGTCGCCATGGGTGTAGCGTGCCCCGGTACTGAGGTAATCGTTGTCGAAGATGCCGTCCGACAAGACGAATTGCAGACCCAGTGTGGTATTGGCGTCGGAATCCGGCGAGTCAAAAGCCGGGTCGAAAACCGGCAGGTCGGTCATTTCGTAGCGGTAGAGCTCCCCGATCACACGCAGGCGCTCGGATAATTGCTGGTTGATCACCAGCGAACCGTAGCGACTGATGGCGGTTTTCGCCAGTGCGGCATCATAGATGTCGGTGTCCTCATCCAGGCCCTCGACGAATCGGTCCAGGTCGATGTCGTATTCGCCGATCAGGGCATTGCTTGCGGTGAGAAAGGGGCTGCGCTGGTAACCCGCCGACAGAGCCAGGTTGGTCGATTGGCTAAGATTCCAGTTGCCGTTGAACAGCAGGTTGTTGGGCTCGTTGAATTTGATATCGTAGTCGGCGATAAACAGGTAGTGTGAGAAAGTATTGAAATAGGAGACCTCGCCACCCACGGCGCGGCGCTCGGTAAGCCCTTCAAAAGTCTGCTCCACGGCATAGATGTGTAGTTGCCAGCCGGGGTTGTCGAAATGAATATCGCTACCCAGGCCAAACACTCTGCGTTGGGAGCCGACAGTCTCCCGGCTGTTGAGAGCGACCGAGCCGCCTACCAAACTCAGGGCGAACTTGTCTGTCACCGGGTAGAGAAGGGCGAGCCCGTCGAGATAGCCATAGATACCGTTTTCGTTGGTCCTCTGTCGCCCCAGGGTGAGTTCTGCTCCACTGGGTTGATGAGTGGCATCCAGGTAGAGATTGCTGATACGACCGTCTGATCGCTGGTGGGATGAGAGGTCGCTGAGGTAGCCACCGTTGACGCGGCTGCGTACGAGAAAATTGCCGGCGTGGCCCCGGATATGCAGGTCGAGGTCGGCTTGCAGCGAGTTGATAGCGGTCTCGGCCTGCTGGTCGTTGACCTTGCGCCGCAGCCCGCGATAGAACACTGATGTGCTGCCGTAGATAGCGTTGTCACCGCGGCGTTTGTTCGCTTTCCTGCGTGCGGCGCGGGGCTCGGTGGCTGCAGTGTTGAGGGCTGCCAGTCGTTGTCGTACCCGGGGTTCACCGGCGGAATCCGGGTATTGTGCAAGCCAGCGGGTGTAGATATTCATGGCGCCGTCATGTTCGTTTTGCTTTTCCAGGCAGACGCCGTACAGTTCAAGAGCCCATGCCGCCTGGCCTGGATTGGGCACCTGGCTCAGCAGTTGGTAGATGCCAATAGCCTGGTCGTACTCCTGTTGGCCGTATAGTGCCGCGGCCCGCTTCAGTTGGAGATCGATTTGTCGGCGGTTGCCGAGGGCTACGACAAGGTCGGCTTTGGTTGGATCCGATGCGGAGGGCTTTACCCGGTTGGCCTCTACCGCACGTTGTTCCACTTGCCTGACGGGTAAAACCTCGAGGTCGGGATAGCTGGCATGCAGGGATCTGGCGAGTTGCCGCGCCTGGTCTTCGCTATCGAAGAAGCCGGCTTTCAAGCGCCAGCTCTCTCCGCGATCCGGTGATACCGCATAGACCTGGATTGCTTGCAGCTTGGATAGTCCAGGGCCTAGTTCCACGGCTGCCGCCGGGTATTGACCTAGTTGGATAACGTAGCGATGATCTTGTGAGTGAACTGTAGTCGATAACATAAGGGCAAGGAAAAATAGCAGAAAATATCTGCTGGGCCCGGCCCGGTGGATACGGGTTTCAGGCGCGCCTGGTTTAGCTCCCATGCCATCAATACCAGTGCACCACGATGATATGAACTGTCGCAGTGAGAATCATCAGGATAAAAACCGGAATGTGTACAACATGCCATAACCAGAACAGTCGCTCGAACAAGCGCAGTCCGGCCAATCGGTCCATCAATAGTGCCAGCGCCCGAAAGTGGTTGTGCAGCGCCTGGGAAGGGCTGCCCGTCGTTACACCCTGTCGTTCGAGTTTTGCTCTCAGCACCCGGCGTTTCATCTTGCTCAACCAGCGACGCTGTTGGAGCAATTGTCGCAGGGATACCTGTTGTTGCTGGTTGTCGATGATTTTGCACGAGCCATGATAAAGCTGTCGTAACAATTTTTGCTGGGGCTCGCTGAGTGAAGCGATAGCTATCTGCTGATAGAAACCGTCGAGGTCGGCTTTTATCTGCTCCAATCGTACCTGCCTGCCGTACAAGCCATAGTGGAATTTGCCGTACAGGTAGCGACCGATCAAGCCGCTTCCGGCCACCAGTAACATGGCGGAGAGTGCGATGGAACTATTGGTGGAGCCCAGCTGGAAGTTGCTGTGCAGTAAAATACAGAGCGGGCCGAGAACTCCCAGTATCATGTGCAGTCGAAACCAGCTTTTTATCTGTAGCCAGCCGCGCATAAAACGCAAGCGCTTGCGCAGGGGGTAGAGGAGTAGAATGACCATCAGGCTGGCGCCGACAATGCCGAGCAAATAACCGAGGCCGGATTCCGCCCTGATGTAGTGATAGTCACGAACCAGCCAGGCGTAGACCAGTACGCTCACGGTCAGTGCCGAGAAAAGGCTAAAGGCAAGCTTTGGTGAGCGTTTTAGATAGCGCTTGGTCAGTGGCTGCTTTGTGTAGTCGGCTTGTAGTGCTTCCACGATAATCTCTACCTTCACGTACTAGTAATGTAGTACTAATACCGTAGAGGCATAGGGATTGGGTCACACCATGGCAATCATCCGAATATATTATTCACGGATATGAAGTCGTTCATTTGCCGACCCACGGGGAAGGCGTTTTTATGTTGGTTTAAAAGTCGCCGTCGCCGACGCGGTGTTCACTGGGTCGGAACTTTTTGATGTTGGTGAGTGTGCTGTCCGTGTACATGTGGCAGGATCCAGTGCAATCTCTCAGTTCGGACACATTGTAGTGGGTGTCCGGATTCTCATATTTTTTATGGGGGCCGGGCTCGAAGTCGTTGGCGTGGCAGCCTGCGCAGTCCGGCTGGTAGGCGCCAAAGCGCCACGGTATGGTTTGCGCATTACTGGTATGGCAGTCGGTACATGCGAGCATACTGCGGTGCTCCCCGGGATAGTTCGGGGAGCTGTGGCTAAAGCTGTGCGGGGTCCATGCGATGGTGGCATGACAGCTATTGCAGTCAAGACTGGTTTGAAAGTGTCCCGGGTTTTTCCCCGTGGCCGTAGAACCATTGTGACAGCTCTGGCAATTTCCGCTGACGCCGTTGTGGTCAAAGGTGGCGGGTAGCCACGCGATGATAGAGTGACAGACGTTACATTCCTGGTTGGTGGGTAGGTGATTGCCGGGTTTGCCGGTGGCCGTGGAACCGTTGTGGCAACTCTGGCAGCCACCGGTGATCCCGCTGTGATCAAAGCTGGCGGGAGTCCAGGCCATCGGTGAGTGACAGACGTTACACTCCTGGTTGGTGGGAAGGTGGTTACCGGGTTTGCCGGTGGCCGTGGAGCCGTTGTGGCAGCTCTGACAGCTACCGGTGATCCCGGTGTGGTCAAAGCTGGCGGGAGTC
>JAUXCW010000174.1 GCA_030618705.1 Gammaproteobacteria bacterium
ATTGTCGAAAGCCGCGAATTCGCGCCGCCGCGACTCCAGATAGCGGGCGCAGGACATACCGGTCACACCCATCCCGAGTACCGCTGTCCTGTTGTCTGTGGCAATCGTCTCGATCACGGCTATCTCAGCTTAAGGGTCGACAGGCCCACCAGGACCAGCATCACGGTTATAATCCAGAAACGAACAATGACCCGGGGCTCCGGCCAACCCTTGAGCTCAAAATGATGGTGAATCGGCGCCATGCGAAAAATGCGCCGGCCGGTGAGCTTGAATGAGGCGACCTGGAGGATCACCGATGCCGTTTCGAGGACGAAAATGCCGCCCATGATCAGGTATACCAACTCATGGCGGGTGATAATAGCCACCGTACCCAGCGCGGCTCCCAGCGCAAGAGCGCCGACATCCCCCATAAAAATCTGTGCCGGGTAGGTATTGAACCAGAGAAAGCCCAGCCCGGAACCCGCCATGGCGCCGCAGAAAATCACCAGCTCCCCGGCGCCGGGAACAGAGGGTATCAACAGGTACTGGGAAAAATTGATATTGCCGCTGAGATAGGCAATCAGGCCCAGCGCGGCCCCCACCAGCACGGTCGGCATAATCGCCAGCCCATCGAGGCCGTCGGTCAGGTTCACGGCATTGCTGCTGCCGACAATGACCAGATAGCTGAATAGTATAAACAGGGGCCCCATATCCCACACCGCGGTCTTGACGAAGGGCAGGAACAACTGGGTATGGGCCGGCTCGGCGGCCAGCATATAGAGAACGATAGCCGCGCCCAGACCGCCCACCGATTGCCAGAAGTACTTCCATCGCGCGGGCAAGCCACGGGGATTCTTTTCGATGACCTTGCGGTAATCGTCGACCCAGCCCACGGCACCGAACACCAGGGTCACGGAGAACACCACCCACACGTAGACGTTGCTCAGATCGCTCCACAACAGCGTCGTCAGCAACAGGGAAATAAGAATCAAGGCCCCGCCCATGGTGGGGGTGCCGCTCTTGCTCAGGTGGGATTCCGGGCCGTCCAGTCTTACCGTCTGCCCAATCTGGTGGTAGTTGAGGCGTTTGATGACATAGGGCCCGACCAGCAGGGATATCGCCAGCGATGTCAGCACCGCCAGAGCCGCACGCAAAGTCAGGTACTGGAATACGTTGAAGGCATTGGAGTATTGCGACAGATAATCGGCCAGTGAGAGTAACATCTACCGCTCCCCTCCCGACTCGAGCAACAGGGGCAGCAATTTATCCATGCCGGCACTGCGAGAACCCTTCACCAGCCAGGCATCGTAGCCCGAGAGATCATCCCCCTGCGCCAGCCACTCCGCCAGCTGCTCGCGATCTTCAAAGGTCTGTGCGCCAGGGCCAAACACTCTCGCCGTCTCTGCGGCCTCGGCACCCACCGCCAGCAACAGGTCGATGCCGCATTGGCGAGCGTAACTGCCCACATCCCGATGATGGGCGGCACTGCTTTCGCCCAGCTCCGCCATGCCGCCGAACAGAAACACTTTTTTGCCCGTCTGCCGGCAGAGTACATCCAGCGCGGATCGTACCGCCTGCGGATTGGCGTTATAGCTGTCATCTATCACCAGCCGGCCCGAGGAACTCCTGAGCATCTGCAGGCGGCCGGGGACACCGGAAAACCGGTTTAAGCCACTTTGCACCGACTGCAAATCCACATCGCGGGACAGCGCCGCACCGGCCGCCGCCAGCGCATTGGCGACATTATGGCGACCCGGCACTTGCAGGTGAATATCACAATCGCCAAACCGGCTCTGCAAGACAAAGTCGACACCGGCCGACCCGCACTCGACATGGCTAGCTCGCACATCCGCGCCGGCCTTTCCCGTCGCACTGTAGCTGACGATTCGTGCGCCCTGCGCCAACTCGCACCATAGCTCCGCGTGGGGGTCGTCGATATTGATCACCGCCACACAGCCCGGCCCGGTCACAAATATCTCTCCCTTGGTCTGCGCGACCTGCGCCAGACTGCCGAACCCCGCCAGGTGCGCCGGCATAGCATTGGTAATGATCGAAGTGGTCGGGCCGGCGATGTCGACGAGATAGCGGATATCCCCGGGCCTGGCCGCACCCATCTCGATGACGGCATTACGGTGCTCGGCCCGCAACTGGAAGAGTGTTAGCGGCACGCCAATCTCATTGTTGAAATTGCCCCGGGTGGCGAGCACCGGCCCCTCCAGGGAGAGAATCTCCGCCAGCATATCCTTGGTCGTGGTTTTTCCCGCGCTGCCGGTGACCGCATAGACATGCCCCTTGAAGGAAGCCCGATGTAGCGCCGCCAGCTTGCCCAGTGCCAGTTCGGTATCGCCGGCAATCAACAGCGGCTCGACATTCACCACCGGCTCACTCACCAGCGCGCCGACGGCGCCGTCCCGAGTGGCCTGCGCGACGTAGGCGTGGCCATCGAAGTTTTCACCGCGCAGGGCGACAAACAACTGTCCCGGAAGCAGCTGACGGGTATCGGTACAGATGCCGTCAAACCGCGCGGATTCCCCGCGTAGTTGCCAGCCAAATGTATCCGCCAATAGTCTCATCGATGCCCTCACCGACCCGCCTGGTCTATATTCGCAAAATAGTGCTCGACACAATCCCGGTCACTGAACGGCTGGCGCACACCAGCGATTTCCTGGTAGCTCTCGTGCCCCTTACCTGCGATGAGCACCATATCACCGGGTGCCGCCGCCGACAGGGCATGTTCTATCGCTCGACGGCGATCGGGTTCGCAATAAAGGTCCTGTTCCTCCGTCATGCCGGCGCGCACCTCGTCGATGATCTGCCCGGGGGACTCGTGCCTCGGGTTATCGCTGGTCAACACTAGCTTGTCGGCGCGGCGCTGGGCAATCGCCCCCATCAGTGGACGCTTGCCCCGGTCCCGGTCGCCACCGCAGCCGAATACCAGTAGCAGCTCACCCTCGACATGGGGCCGCGTGGCCAATAACACCTGTTCCAACGCGTCGGGGGTATGGGCGTAATCGACGATCACCCTGAAAGTATCTTCGTGTACCAACTCCATGCGGCCCGGCGCCCCGAGTACGTCGGGAACGAGCTTCAGGAGTCGCTCCAGCTTGAAGCCGAGCCCTCCCAATACGGTAATGGAGAGCAACAGGTTGTGCAGGTTGAACGGCCCCAGCAGTGCGCTGCGCAACTCGCCCTCACCCCAGGGGGTAACCACCAGCGCATCACTGCCGGCGCTATGGTGGCGCAGCTCGCGGCAGTAGACATCAGCCGTGGTGTCGGTGAGGGAATAACTCAGCCTGGGGCAGCTTATGGCCGTGTCCCGGTACCAACCGGCACCGGCAGGGTCATCGATATTGAATACGGACAGGGCCATCGGCTTTAAAAACAAGGCCCGTTTACTCGCTTCATAGCTCGCCATATCACCGTGATAATCCAGGTGATCCCGGGACAGGTTGGTAAACGCGGCAGCGGCAAAATCCACACCGTCCACACGCCCCTGGTCAAGACCGTGGGAGGACACCTCCATCGCCACAAAGCCCGCCTCGTCCCGTGCCAGGCGCGCCAGGATACGATGAACACTCACCACATCCGGTGTCGTCAGGCCAGTATCGTGCTGGCTGTCGAGAAAGCCCCAACCCAGGGTGCCGAGCAATGCGCAACGCTGGCCCAGGCCTTCGAGCAGCTGGGCCAGCATATAGGTGACGCTGGTCTTGCCATTGGTGCCGGTGATGCCGATCACCCGCAGCTTGTCTGTGTCAGCCCCGTAAAAGCGGTGCGCCAGCACACCGAGCTGCCCCTCGAGATCCGCCAGCACGATCACCGGCACGTCGATATCGTCCAGGCCTGCGCCCCGGTCATCCGCCACCACCGCCACCGCACCCCTGGCGACCGCATCCAGTGCGTATTCGCGACCATGGCTCTGCCTGCCGGCAACGGCAATAAACGCGTCGCCCTCACCCACCTGGCGACTATCGAGGTGGATGTCACGAATCGGCACGGCATACCCTGCCGCCACCGGGCCCAGCCAGTCAGACAAACTCGTCATGTGCTCGCTAGCCTCGTTTGGCACGATCCGACTCCGTCTCCACCGCCAACAGGTCCTGGCCTTTGAAATCTTCCAGCTTGTCCGGCGCCACGCCCATCATGCGCAACGCATCGGCCGCAACCGAGGAAAATACCGGAGCGGCCACCTCTCCCCCATAGTACTTTTCGCCCTGCGGGTCGTTGATCACCACGACCCCCACCAGTCGGGGGTTATCTGCGGGAGCCATGCCGGCAAACAGCGAGATATAGTGGTTTTCCTGATAGCCTCCAGCGCCCACCTTGTGTACCGTGCCGGTCTTGCCGGCAAAGGAGTAAGCGGGTATCGCCGCCTTGTGCGCCGTGCCGCCCGGCCCGGTGACGGTCTTCAACATCTTCAACACATCCCCGGCGATAGTGGCATCGATCACCCGTTCACCGGACCCGGTCGCCTGGCCGCTGATCAGGCGCAGCGGCTTTTTGATCCCGCCATTAGCCAGGGTGCTGTAGGCCTGCGCCAATTGCACCGGCGTCACCGACAGGCCGTAACCGAAGGCAAAGGTCGCCCTTTCTATATCCCGCCAGCGCTGGTGACTCGGCAGCATTCCCACCGCCTCGCCGGCAATGCCGGTGCCGGTCGACTGGCCGAGCCCGAGTCGATAAAACACCGAGCGTATGCTCTGGGCCTCGAGGGAGAGGGCAATTTTAGTCACCGCCACCTGGCTGGACTTGGTAATCAAGGTGGTCAGGTCGATGACGCCGTAGTTGCGGTGATCGCGCTGCACCTTACGGCCGACACGGATATAACCGGGGTTGGTATCGATCAGGGTATCCGGGGTATAGAGGCCGCTCTCCAGCGCCGCGATCACGGTGAAGGGCTTGACCGTGGAACCCGGCTCGATCAGGTCGGTGATGGCGCGATTGCGCATCCGCGACGCGCTGAACTCACTGCGATTATTCGGGTTAAAGGAGGGCTGGTTGACCAGCGCGAGAATGTCGCCGCTGCGCACATCGACAATGATGAGGGAGCCGGAGCTGGCACGGTGATTGACCACTGCCCGCTTGAGGGAACGATAGGCCAGGTACTGTATCCGCAGGTCGATGCTCAGCTTCAGGTGGCCGCCGGGCTCGGCGGACCGGATATGCTTGAAGTCGGCTATCGCATTGCCCATCAGGTCCTTGACCACCTGCTTCGCGCCGGGCACACCGCGAAGGTGCTGGTCATAGCTCAACTCGATGCCCTCCTGGCCGACATCGTCGATATCCGTGAAGCCGACCAGGTGTGCGGTAACCTCACCAGCGGGGTAGTATCGCTTATAGGCACCCTCGGCATAGACACCGGCGACCCCGGCGTCGAGGACGCGCTGTGCGTCCTCCGGGGTCATCTGTCGCCGAAGGTAGAGAAAGCTGCGGCTTTTATTAGCGTTCAGTTTTTGCGCCAGTACTGCCCGCGAATAACCCAGCGCTTTCGCCAGCTCGCGGAAATTGCCGTCGTCCTCAGAGACCAGCCGGGGATTACACCAGATCGAGCGCACCGGGGTACTCACCGCCAGCGGCTCGCCCTCGCGGTCGTAGACAATGCCCCGATAGGCGGGAATGGTCTCGGTGCGCACCGTCCGCGCCTTCCCCTGCTGCTGCAGGAACTTGTAGCCACCCTCAATATCGATCACCTGGAGCATTACGATCCGGGCACACAGCACCAGTAGCAGCGCCGCCAGGAACAGCCAGACAAGGTGGAAACGCCACTGCTGATAGCTGGCGGTCGCTTTCACCTTCGCGGTCGTTTTCGCCTTCATGGTTTGATCACCACGATCTCATGGGCTCCAGGCCGGTACATCGACAGTTTCTTTTGCGCCACTCGCTCGACATTGGCCGGCGACAGTAAGGTGCTTCGCTCCAGCGTCAAGCGAGTCCACCGGGTATCGAGCTGGTCCTGCTTCTTGCGCAGGGTTTCCAGCTCGGCAAATAGTGTGCGGCTCTGCTGTGAGAGGTAGACGACGTGAATCGCCGAGCCGACAATCAGCAACAGGCACGCCAGCAATGCGAGCTGCAGCAGGGGAAGCGCGAAACCCGCCCCGTGACTGGATGCTGTTTCCGTTGAATTGGTGGTCACTGGTCTCGACCATCCCCCGCTCAGGCAATTTTCTCTGCCACTCGCATTACCGCACTTCGCGCCCGCGGGTTTTCCGCAAGTTCTGCGGCCGAGGGCTTGAGTGCTTTACCTATGGTTATCAGTGTCCGGTTTAGCTGGTCGTCGGTCACCGGTACCGACCGGGGCAGCGCATCCCCACGCACTCGCTGGCGGAAAAAGCGCTTGACCATGCGATCCTCCAGCGAGTGAAAGCTGATCACAACCACCCGCCCGCCGATGCGAAGACAATCGACAGCCTGCTCAAGCACTGTCTCGAGCTGCTCCAGCTCCTGGTTTATAAATATGCGTATTGCCTGGAAGGCCCGGGTGGCCGGGTGTTTGCCCTGCTCCCACGCCGGATTGGCAGCGGCGATGATTTTCGCCAGCTGCGCGGTACCGACAATGGCTTGTTCCAACCGGGCCTCGACGATGGCCCGCGCCATTCGGCGGGAGAAGCGCTCCTCGCCATATCGCCACAACACATCTGCAATTTCCCGCTCGCCGGCCTGCGCCAGCCACTGGGCAGCGTTGATGCCCGCCCCCGGATCCATCCTCATGTCGAGGGGACCATCGCGCAGGAAACTGAAGCCCCGATCCGGGTCGTCAAGTTGCGGCGAAGATACGCCGAGATCCAGCAGCACACCCGACACCTCTCCCCGCCAGCCCCTGTCGGCGACAAATTGCCCCAGGCCGGCAAAATCACCCTGCTCTATGGCAAATCGCGGGTCGTCGCTGAACATTGTCGCCGCCTCTATCGCCTCGGGATCCCGGTCTATCGCCAGCAAGCACCCCGCCCTCTCCAGGCGGTTCAAAATGGCCATGCTGTGGCCGCCGCGACCAAATGTGCCGTCGATGTAGCGGCCTGCCGGGTCTGTTACTAATGCATTTGTCGCTTCGAGCAATAAAACCGCTTCGTGGGTGCCAGGCGCATTCATTACAGCGACAGCGCCATGAGCCCCTCAGGCATCGCCGCCGAGTCCAGCGGCTCCTCCAGCAACTTGGCACGCTCGGCCAGCCAGGCCTCTTCGTCCCACAATTCCATTCTTTTTACCTGTCCCACCAGTACCACTTTCTTTTCCAGCGATGCGTATTCACGCAGGGATTGGGGCAACAGGATACGCCCACTGCCATCCAG
>JAUXCW010000205.1 GCA_030618705.1 Gammaproteobacteria bacterium
GAAGAAAGCTCCAGCAATCTGCGCGCGATAATCAGCTGCTGGATTTGCTGGGTACCTTCAAAAATATCGAGAATTTTTGAATCCCTGGCCCACTTCTCCAGTAATTCGTCCTCGGTATAACCGATGGAACCGGCCAATTCCACGCATCGCAGGGTAATAGTATTGCCACAACGCCCCGCTTTGGCTTTTGCCATGGAGGCTTCGACTGAATTGGCTTTTTTGTTATCAGCCATCCACGCCGCTTTTATCGCCAACCAGTAAGCCGCTTCCCAGTCAGCTTCCATTTTGTAAATTTCTGCCTCTACCGCAGAGCAGTTATCCAGGGGTTTTCCATAATCAAGCTGCACGCAGCCTTGCAATAACTCTTTAATCCGCTCCAGTGATGCCCTGGCACAACCCAGCGCAAAGCAAGCCACCAGCGGACGCGTGTTATCAAAGGTCTCCATGACACCGGCAAAACCCTTCTTCACATCGATTTGTGGATTGCCCAACAGATTTTCCGCCGGCACCCGACAATCGGTAAAACTCACTGCCGCCGTATCCGATGACTTGATGCCCAGCTTCTTTTCCAGCCGCACCAGCTCCATTCCGGGAGTCCCCCACTCCACCACAAATGACTTGATCGCCCCACGACCGATTTTAGGATCGAGGGTTGCCCACACCACGATACAATCGGCTCGCTCACCCGAGGTGATAAAGATCTTTTCACCATTGAGGATGTAGTGATCACCGTCTTTTGTCGCCGTGGTACGAATGGCTGCGGAATCGGAACCGCATCCGGACTCTGTAATGGCCATAGCCGCCCATTTGCCGCCAAACCGTAGCCGCTGCTCATCATTGGCAACGGCAGCAATGGCCGCATTACCAAGCCCCTGGCGCGGCATAGCCAGTAGCATGCCGGTATCGCCGTAACAGAATTCCAGCGCGCCCAGACAGGTGGCCATGTTGGCACCATTTTTTACCGCGCCATCGTCTTTGACCCGGCCTTTCCCCGTATTGGCCGCGCCTGCCCCGGACTCGGGATCTCCGGCATTAAAACCATCGAGAACGGACGCCAGCATATCCAACTCCTTGGGATATTCATGTTCCGCCCTGTCATACTTTCGAGATATGGGGCGAAAAACACTGATGGCCACCTGGTGTGCGTTGTTGATCAGCGGCTTGAGTTTGTTCGGGATTTCTATATTCATTGCTTTCTCCTCTCCTGGGTACGACTACAAGTGCAGCCCGCCCCACGCCACTCCAATTGCCCGCAAATCCCGATACCACCGTTCAACAGGATACTCCCTGGTAAAACCATGTCCGCCAAGCAACTGAACCCCGTCAGTGCCGATTTTCATGGCCTTTTCTTTAACCAGGGTACGTGCCAGGAAGGTTTCACGCTGGAAGTCCACGCCCCGCTCCGCACGACAAGCCGCGCGCCAGGTAAGAATTCGCATGGACTCCAGCTCAATCGCCATATCGGCAATCATAAAAGCAACGGACTGTCGGTGACTAATAGGCTCACCAAAGGCATGACGCTCGTTACAATAGGGAATCACGTAATCAAGAACCGCCTGCGATGTGCCAACGGCCAATGCACACCAGGCCAGGGTGCCCAGGTCGATAAAGCGCTGGTAGTCAAAGTCTTCTCCTCCCAGGCGGTTACTGGCGGGAATGTGTACATTGTCCAGCAGAAGCGGACGCATGGCTGAGGCCCGCACACCCATACCAGGGTCCTCACCGACGCTCAGCCCCTCTGTGCCACCCTCGACAATAAAAACCGCGGGGCCCTGGTCCGTTTGCGCCGCGACAAGGAATATTTCCGCTTCCGCGGCCAGGGGAACCATGGATTTTGCTCCGTTGAGAATGTACTCGTCACCCTGTTTTTTTGCACTGGTGTGCATTTCAAAACAGTCAAATAGCGGCCTCGGCTCACAAACAGCGATGCTAGCCTGCGGCGGGTTCCCACTGGCAAAATCCGGCAGATACTTCGATTGCTGCTCGGCGGAACCCCAGGCTGTCAATGCGTTTGCCACACTCATCGGCGCCAGTACGGCAATTGCCTGGCCCATATCTCCGTAGGCGAGATCTTCCGCCAGAAGCATGGTAGTCACCGGAGAGCGCTCCACAGCCGCGCCTCCAAATGATTCCGGTACCGCGAAGTCATTCAAGCCCAGCTCGAGGGCCGCCGCCAGAGTTTGCACAGAAGTCGCGCAGGCCTCATCTGCCTTTTCTGAACCCGGCCGCAGGACATCCAGCGCAAAACTCCGCGCGGTCTCCCTGATCATCTGCTGCTCTTCGGTAATGTTCAGGTCAAAGAGATCCGTGGTAAGCCCGGGCGCATTCAAACGTTGTGGTTTCCCGGACTTTGACCCTCCCTGGAAAACACGGGCAGCTTTGCTTGCAGTCCGGATGCCACCCTTTGTCAGGGTAAAAGCCACTTTTTCCATAAACTTTCGCAAGCCCATGCGATCAAGCGTTTGCGAGCTGGATAGTTTGACTATGGTGCCCAGCGTGTATCCGATTACATCTTTGGCCATGTCCTGTCCTCTGGTTTGCGGCGGGCCTATTTCTCAACGATGGCGGTGACACCCTGCCCGCCGGCGGCGCAGATGGAAATCAGGCCACGCCCTCCGCCGTTTTCATCGATAATTTTTGCCAGGGTGGCCAGGATTCTGCCGCCGGTTGCGGCAAAGGGATGCCCGGTTGCCAGTGACGAGCCCTTGACGTTCAGTTTGGCGCGATCAATGGAACCCAGGGCCTTGTCGACGCCGAGGTGTTCCACGCAGAATTTCTCGTCTTCCCAGGCCCGCAGTGTCGCAAGCACCTGTGCCGCAAACGCTTCATGAATCTCGTAATAATCAAAGTCCTGCAAGGAGATACCGGCTTTCTCGAGCAAGCCTGGCACGGCATAGGTCGGGGCCATTAACAGGCCCTCTTGATAACCACTCTTGCCGGTAAAATCCACGGCCGCTGTTTCGGCGAATGTCAGGTATGCCAGTACCGGCAAGGATCTTTCCGCCGCCCACTCCTCGCTGGCTAACAGCACACAAGATGCGCCATCAGTCAAAGTTGTTGAATTGCCCGCCGTCAGGGTGCCGTTGGCGCCGCCAAACACCGGCTTGAGGCTGGCTAGTTTTTCAAGTTTTGTATCCGGCCTCAGGCACAAATCTTTTTCAACACCATTGAAAGGCGTTATCAGTCCGTCAAAAAAACCATCGTCGTAAGCACCGGCAAGTTTCCGGTGACTTTCATAGGCCAGAAGATCCTGGTCTTCCCTTTTAATGCCCCACTTGCTGGCGGTTACGGCGCAATGTCCTCCCATAGACAAACCGGTACGTGGCTCATCGTTGACGGGAAGGTTGGGAACAAGATGCCGCGGGCGCATTTTTAGCACCGCTTTCAACATTGCCCCGGTTCCCTTCGCACGATTTAATTCCATCAGTATTCGACGCAACTCCTCGTTGACTCCGACAGGAGCGTCCGAGGTGGTATCCACGCCACCGGCAATAGCCGCGTCAATTTGACCCAGGGCGATTTTGTTTGCGACAAGAATGGCGGCTTCCAGGCCTGTGCCACAGGCCTGCTGTATGTCATAACAGGGAGTGTATGGTGACAGCCCGGTATCAAGCACAGATTCCCGCGTCAGGTTGAAATCGCGGCTGTGCTTCATCACTGCCCCGGCCACCACTTCACCCAACTTTTCACCTTGTAAACTAAAGCGCTGGACCAGTCCTTCTATGACCGCTGTCAGCATTTCCTGGTTACTGTTTTCAAAATAGGCCGTATTGGATCGGGCAAAGGGGATCCGATTTCCACCAATAATGGCCACACGCCTCAGGTCACCATTTATCATAATATTTCCCTGCCAGGTTGAAGAATTGAATAGCTGGTGATTGTATCAGCCCAGCGACCGTGTGGATTGGCGGAAACGCCATAAGAAACGGCCCCTGAAGTCAATTGTTTTACGAGCCATGCCGGGTTATGGTTAGCGCCGGCTGAAAATAGGCCAAAACCTCGCAATTTCCAATTTACAGGTATAACCATGAGCGATCGCTACACCAATTTTGCCAATTCCGGCATGGGCCGGGCCATTCTTGGCGCTATCAAGCTGCCCCTGCCACAAATCCTCGAGAGGCATGAGCCCGGCGTACCTTTTTTCAAGGGCGATATGCTCCTCGGCGGCACAAGCGGCAGCAAGGCCATCGCAAGCGTGGTAAAAACCCTGCCGGATGGCGAGGCAAGCCTGTTGGTGACAAAGGGAAATAGCGCCAACGAAGAAATTAAAACACAGGCCTCCAACCTGAACATAAGCGTAAATGACTACTCCCCGTCGAAAGAAGACCAGCAGAAATTTAAAGGCCTGGTCTTCGATGCCACGGATATCAGTAATACCGGCGAACTCAAGGAGGTTTTCCAGTTTTTTCAACCGGTAATCCGTAAACTCCAGGCCTGTGGTCGTGTAATAGTTCTGGGCAGTACACCAGAGCTTTGCGACAACCCCCGCAAGGCAACAGCACAGCGCGCATTGGAGGGCTTTACCCGCACTGTGGGCAAAGAGATTTCCAAAGGGGCCATCTGCCAGCTGGTTTATATCGCCCCCGGCGCAGAGGCCAATGCCGAATCCGCCATTCGTTTTTTCCTTTCTCCGAAATCCGCCTATATATCGGGGCAGGTTGTCAGGGTTAACGAAGGCGGCATCTCCGAAACAGACTGGGATAAGCCACTTGCCGGAAAAAATGCACTGGTGACAGGCGGTTCCCGGGGCATTGGTGAAGCAATTGCAAATACACTGGCCCGCGACGGCGCAAACGTTATCGTTCTTGATATCGAACCCATGGAAGAAGATTTGCGCAGGGTTGCAAAGCAATTGAATGGTGACTTCCTCATTGCCGACGTTACCGCAGAAAATGCAGCGGAGCTGATCGCAGAAAAGTTCAGTTCAATTGGCGGACTTGATGTGCTGGTACATAACGCCGGCGTCACCAGGGACAAAACCCTGGGCGGCATGACAGAGCAGCTCTGGGATACGGTACTGAATATCAACTTGATCAGCGAAGAAAACATTAATGAGAAGCTGCTTTCCACCGGCGCCCTGAATGACAATGCCCGCATTGTCTGCGTGTCGTCCATGGGTGGTATTGCGGGTAACTTTGGCCAAACCAATTATGCGACGAGTAAAGCCGGCATTATCGGTATGGCTCAATCCACGGCAAAAGAACTCAGCAAAGGCATTACCATCAATGTCGTCGCGCCCGGTTTAATTGAAACCCGGATGACCGCGGCAATGCCCTTCGCTATCCGCGAAGCCGGGCGAAGAATGAACTCCCTGAAGCAGGGCGGCCAGCCGGTTGATGTGGCGGAAACCATTGCCTTTTTTGCCAGCCCCGCCTCAAGTGGAATCAACGGCAATGTGATACGGGTATGCGGCCAGAGCCTGCTGGGCGCATAAAAAGGCTATCGCGCCTGCTTTTTTCAGGCCGACTCGTCGATCGCGGCTTTTATCGCCGCTTCGACTTCTTCGGCGACCTCGCGCAGGACCTCGGAATCAGAGAGCATTCCCAGCATGTCTGAGGGATTGAGCATCCCTATCCAGGTCTTGCCGTCTTTCTCGTAGACAGAAACACGACAGGGAAGCGCCATATTCATATCCATATCCTCGGCGAGAACCCGCGCCGCCTGCTGCGGATTGCAGACCTCCAGCACCTGGACCCGGGGCTCGAAGTCGATCCCCTTGCTGTTCAAGGTGGCGTGAAGGTCGTGGATATGCAGCACCCCGAACTTTTGCCTGGCGATCGCCAGCTTGAAATCTTCAACCGCCTTGTCAACGCTCTTCTCAGTGGCTACTAAATACTTCATCGGTCTCTCCATGGCTATACTGCCGGTCAGTGTAACCCCCCGGCATGAACATACAAAATTATCGCAATCACCTAAAATCACTACTTGCTAATTTAGCAATATAGAATATAATGATGTTGCAATTTATCGGAGGTGTAAGCATGACAATCAATGAAGCCCTGCGACTAGTAGCCGGCATTATGATCTTGCTCTCGGTTGCCCTGGCGGTTTATGTGAATAGCAATTGGCTATGGCTGACGGCCTTTGTCGGCGTTAACATGCTGCAGTCCGCGTTTACCAAATGGTGTCCGATGATGACCATTCTGGGGAAGGCCGGGCTTAAAAACTAGGCAGCGAAAGCCTGGATGCCCAGCATGGGAACTGAGAATGTTCGACCCGGCTAAATACCAGCGCTTGTCAGATCCGGTGTTTCGCATCGCCTTCAGCCTGATTTTTATCGTCGGCGGGGTGGGCCATTTTGTGCGCCACGACTGGATGATGCAACGGCTGGAAGGATCGCCCTGGTTGGAT
>JAUXCW010000150.1 GCA_030618705.1 Gammaproteobacteria bacterium
GCGTTGCTGCTCTCGGCTTGTGGCGGTTCTTCGGGCGGCGGTGATAGCGGCGAAGGTATTCCTGCCGCGGCGGTGCAGACAGAAACTCCCGCTAGTGTGCAAACTGAGCCAGATCTTGAGCAGGAGCCTGCAGAGGATGAGCGGCTTGTCCCTGTCCTGGCGAGTGGCGGTGAACAAGCCATGGTGACGTCACCAGTTGCAGCCACGGAGCAAATCGTCCTAGTTCCCGCTGCGACACCCGCGCCACCGCCCGAGCAGCCGTCCATGCCGGTGCCATTGCCCCAACCTGAACCTGAACCTGAACCTGAACCTGAACCGGCAATCCAGCGCTTGATGCTGTTGGGTGATTCGATTACCGAGGCGGGCAATGGGCACCCCGGCTTTCGACGGGAGCTATGGTTCTTGCTGCAAGGGTCAGGCTACAGTGTTGATTTTGTCGGTAGCCAGCGTGGTTTTCATGGCTCGATATCCAGCAAGTACAAGGATTTTGACCTGGATCACGAGGGGCACTGGGGCTGGGAGGCGGGTGAGATCAACAGCAAGCTCAAGGGCTGGTTGTCGACCTACAAGCCGGATATTGTGCTTATGCATCTCGGCACTAACGACTTCGATAGAGGGCAGAGTCATTCCAGTACAATCGATGAGCTCGGTGCCATCATCGACAAGCTACGGCAGGCCAAACCGAATGTGGTCATCCTGATGGCGAGGCTTATTCCCATGGTCGACAAGGACACGGCATCGATCAACAAGGCCATTGGGAAACTGGCGGAGTCCAAACACCGCTCCAATTCGCCGGTAAAAATAGTCGATCAGCACAGCGGGTATAATGCCTATACCGATAATTACGACAAGTGGCACCCAAACTCGTCAGGTGAGGAAAAAATAGCCGATAAATGGTTTGCGGCAGTGCGCGCCTATCTCGATTGACGAGATGGAGTGCTGACGCCGGAACAATTGGCCTAAAACCGAAAGGATATATCGGCAAAGACTGAGCGCGGTTCACCGACGAAATAGCGGTACTCGCCAAAGGCATAATCAGCACGCTCCGCGTAGCGCACATTGGCCAGGTTGCTTAGCCTGAGTCCCGCGCCGATGCGGGGTGTAAACTGATAGCGAGTGCGCAGATTGAGCAGCTCGTAGCCCTCGTATTTATGTTGGTTGGTCGGGTCGAGGTAGTAGGCTCCCAGGTATACCCACTCGAGTTCCATACGCCCGTTGCGGTGATAGTCCCAGAGCAGGCGCACCGAGCCCATATTGCGCGGGGCGGTGTCGATATCATTGCCCTCGATGTCGACGTCGGGAGCAACGCCCCGGGGCCTGGCATTATTGGCATAGGTATGCCGGGCGTAGGTGCCGTCCAGCGCTACTGCCCAGTGCTCCGCCATTTGCCAATCGAGGGAATACTCCACGCCGTAGTGGTCGGTCTTGCCGTCGCTGACGTTTCGGCGCAGGGAGTCAGCGAAGATGACGTTATCCTTGCGCATGGCAAAGCCCACCAGGCTGAAACCGACGGTGTTGAAACCTCCCCGTATACCCAACTCGACGGCATCGAGTTGCTCTGGATCGATATCGGCCACCTGCTGCCCGCTTTGCAGACGATACAGCTCGGTTGCCTGCGGCGGGCGAAAGGCGTGCTTGAATGTCGTCACCAGGGCCAGCTGCTCAGTCAAATCCTGGCTCAGGCCGACATCGAAGGACCAGTTGCCGAAAGAGTCGCTGCGATCCGATGGCCGGGAGTAGCGACAGGGCGTATCCACGCAGGGGCTCCCGTCATCGGCGGTAGAGCCATCGATCATGCGGTTGTCATAGTCGTAGTAGATCGCGTTGTAGCGCAATCCGCCGTTCACCAGGGTACTGGCGCTCGCCTGCCAGTCAGCACCGACGAAAAGTCCCGCGGAAATCGAGTCCACCTCGTAGTCGTAATGCTTGCCGATGGGGAATACATCGGACCAGGGTACGCCCTGGAACTGGGTCTGTTTGAGGTCGGCGGCGGTGTACTCGATATCCAGTCCGCCGCGCCAGTCGATGTTGTCCATGGCGCGTTGGAAAAAGGTGAACTGCACACCGATACCACGCTGCCCGTTTTCCTCCAGCGGTTGCCCGGGCAGGAAGTGCTGCAGGAATTCGCTGTCTGCATAGCGCACATAGGGGGTTAGCTGGATGCTGCTGTCCCTGCCGACAGGACGGCTCCAGCGAGAGTAAAAGCGAGCCACCAGGTTATCGCGAAACGCCCCGGGATCGGGGTTTTCCATTAGTCGGTCGCTGTCCTTATAGGCATCCTTCCCCTCGATAAATCCGGCGGTATCCTGCTTGAGATTGCTGACACTCAATAGGTTTTCTACCTGCCAGAGGCCGCCGCTATAGTCGTGCCGGTAGTTGAGCTTTTGCTGGTCGTAGCCGGAGTCGTCCTTGTAACCACCGTCATGGGCCGCGTTGACGCTCAGGCGACCGGCATTTTTGCCGGCCCGGTAGCTGTAGCTGAATTTGGCTCTGCCGAAGTCGTGGGGCCCCAACTCCAGGTCGACAGTGCCCCCCGGGGTCTCGGCCGGCGGCTGGCTGATGACGTTGATGACGCCGTGCATGGCGTTGGCGCCCTGGCTGGTGGTGCCGGGGCCGCGCAGTACCTCGATGCGTTGGGCCTGTTCGGTATTGACGTCGAAGAGCTGGTTGACGTTGCAGAAGCCGGTGCCGCGCAGGGGGATGCCGTCCTCCGCCATATAGAAGTTGCCGCAACTGCCGGGCCCGGTAAATACCGGCGAGCGAATAGCCGTAAGGTGCTCCTGGCCGTTGCCGCGGCTGATCCAGGTGCCCGGCACCCTGGTCATGGCCTGGTTGACGTGCACCGCGTCCACCATCTCCAGGCTCTCACGGTCGATGACGCTGATACTGGAGCTGACGGACGACAGGGCCTGTTCTACCCGGGATGCGGTGACCACGACTGTCTCCTGGGGCAGGGCGGTGGCGCCGCCGGCAATGATCAATCCGGGGATGGAGGCAAGGACCTTATGCTTTCGCATGCGGGGTGTCGATAGCCTGTTTTATTGGGGTTCCGTCTCTGGTGGCCCGGGTGTCGATAGCGCCGCAGGTGTTTGTGGACTCGACGGTTCTGTTGACGGTTATGTTACAGCATTAGCCCAGTCGACCGTGTACTCGATCAGCTGTTTTTGAAAATACGGCTCGGTGATGATGTGGGTGGCGGTGGGGAAGTGCTCGACGGTCAGCAAGTTCTTGAAATCGATGTCGCTGAAGCTATCGGCATATTGCTGCTGATACATAAAGTCGAGGTGGTCATTGCCGGTAAATACCGAGAGCATACGCACCTCCCGCTTCACCAGGGTTTGTAACTCCGACAGCATGGTTGATTTGGCGGGCTTCTGGGAAAACAGGGGTTGCTCCACAAAGCGTGCATCCACCACGGGAATGGTGCTGCTGCCGGGAGTCGTCCCTGCGGAACCGGTCAAGCGGCCATACGCCCTGCGTATAACACTTTTCCAGTGTTTACCCTTGAACAATCTCGGACCGTAAAAATAGAGATAACTCTTCCAGCTCGGGTAGCTGCTGCCGTCGTACTGGACCAAGCCGACCACGCGCTCGTCGACAACGGCGGCCTGCATGGCGTTATGGGCGCCGGAACATAAGCCACACAGAATGAAGCGCCGTGCCCCGCGCTGTCGCTCGATGAAATCGAGGACCTCACGGATTTCAGCCTGCTGCTGTTCCTCGAGGCTGATCCGCTGGCTCCGGTTGTCACTGTCGCCGATGCCGGAAAAATCGAAACGTACCGCCAGCATGCCGGTGCGCCTTGCAATTTCGCGGGTCAACTTTACCGACAGGCGACAGGCGCCTGCGTGGTGCATCACCCCCGAATTGAGGACGACAAATACCGGTTTTCCGCCATCGAGCTGTTCCGGCTCGGTGATGACGCCGGCCAGTGATGCGGGGCTGCCGATGTTGAGTGCTTTCTCGCGTATTGGGCCGGGGGGCGTCACAGAAACCACGCTTTAATCGCTGTCATAATGGGCTGGGGCAGCATAATGCTGCCAAAATTGTCGACGTAATTCCAGTCGTGTGGCGCCGGTTCAAGCTGGTAAGTGTAATTGTCATTGGCGGACCAGGCCGCCTTCAATCGGCTAAAGCCCGGGTTTTCGTGGGATACCAGCTGTAGTACCGAGTCGAGCGGGCCGATATCGATATTTGACAGCGCCAGCTCGCCGAGGCTTTGTTGAAACTTTCGCGGCATGGTAAAACCGTTAAGGTGAATGCCCTCGTCCTGATCGATAAAATTGGCCTGCGCCTCGCTCATATCATGTTTCTGTAAGTCGCTCACCAGCTCCTGCAGGTATTCACTGCCGTCGCTGACCGGATCCCATAATACCAAATTGGCGACCCCTCCGTGATTGCAGGCCGCGACGGTCGCGACCAGGCTGCCGAGTCGCAGGCCGATAAGCGAGACCTTGCTGGTGGCCGCCATATCGCGAAGTTCTTCCACGGCGAGTTTGACATCGTCTACCCAGTCGGCGATCTCGAGGCCTTCGAGTTCGCCGGCGGAATCACCGGTGCCCCGATAGTCGAAGCGCAGGACATGGTATCCCATATCCGCCAGGTTGATGGCGAGCTGCCGAATCGGGCGGTGTGAACGCATATACTCCTGGCCAAACGGATAGCAAAACACAATGCCTTCGCCACGGTCCCTGTCCGGGCGTGCCGGGCAATAGACACCGTACAGGGGGGCGGAGGACGGCCCAAAAAATAGTGACTCCATGGCGGTGACGAAAACTCCTGTCGTTTATAGGCTAAGCATTATAGAGCTATTTGATAGAGCTATTTGCGCATTTTCTTATTGAACAGCCGGGTAATTATATTGCCGTCATTGGACGAATTTTCCAGTCCCACCGCCTTATCCAATACCAGGTGCTGGTCGATTTGTGCAGCGATCTGTTCCAGAGAGTTTAGCAGGATATCCATCGGCGTCACCGTGACGCCAAAGTGCGCCTCGATGCGGCGGATTACGTCCACCGCCAGAAGCGAATGCCCGCCGATATCAAAGAAGTACTGGTCTACGCCAATCTCTTCTATCTGTAGTGCATTGCACCAGATATCGACAATTTGCCGCTCGGTGTCGGTGGTGGGCGGGGTGAGCTGTTGGGGCTGATTTACCGCCTGCAAGGGTTCCGGCAAGGACTTGCGATCGACTTTGCCGTTGGCTGTCAGCGGCATCTGATCGAGCTCGACGAAGAGCTGCGGAATCATGTAGTGGGGCAAGCTGTCGCGAAGATGCCGCCGCAATTCCGTATTTGTCAGGGAATCGCCATTTTTGAAGCACAGCCAGGCGACCAGGCGTTGATCGGCGTCACCGAATTCCAGCACGCCGGCGGCGCACTCGCTGACCTGCTCGTGGGCGCAGAGCGCCTCTTCGATTTCGCTCAGTTCGATGCGGAAACCCCGGAGCTTGACCTGGTCGTCCAGTCGCTGGAGGTATTCCAGTTGTCCGTGCCGATTCCAGCGCGCCCTGTCTCCGGTGCGGTAGAGGCGCGCACCATCCCGGGAACTGAACGGGTCGGGGATAAAGCGCTCCCCGGTGAGGCCCGCCTGGCCGATATAGCCGGCACTGACGCCATCACCGCCGATATACAACTCGCCCGCGACACCGATAGGAACCGGCTGTTGTTGCTCATCGAGAACATGGCACTGTGTATTGGCGATAGGGTGGCCGATAAGCACCTGCTTTTGCCCCGCTGCCAGGCGATAGCAAGTCGACCAGACCGTGGTCTCGGTGGGGCCGTACATGTTCCAGACTTCGCCGCAGTCGGCGATAAGCGATTGGCTGAGGTCCAGGGGAAAAGCCTCGCCGCCACACAAGACCTTGAATTGCTCCCCACCACGCCAGCCACTGGATAACAGCATACGCCAGCTGGCGGGGGTTGCCTGCATTACGTTGATCGAGTGTTGCTCGATCAGGCGGAGCAGCCGGGAGCCGTCGATGGTGTCTTCCGCACCGGCGATACAGAGGCTGGCGCCGGCGATCAGCGGCAGGTACAACTCCAGTACGGCAATATCGAATGACAGGGTGGTCACTGCCAGCAAACGGTCGTTTTCCTCCAGGCCGGGTTCGCGCTGCATGCTACAGAGAAAATTCGTGACCGCGCGGTGTGGAATTTTAACGCCCTTGGGCTTGCCGGTGGAGCCGGAGGTAAATATGACATAGGCCAGCGGTTCGCTCACGCTATCCACGGTGGGCGGCTCGGTCGATTGGCGACTGATTGCCGCGCTATCGGTATCGACCAGGACGCGGTGGCAATCGTAGTCCTGCAGGAGTGATTGCAAATCGGCCTCGGTGACCATTGCCGTGACTTCGGCAGCTTCCAGCATATAGAGCAGGCGCTGTTGCGGGTAGGTCGGGTCGAGGGGCACATAGGCCGCCCCCGCCTTCCAGATGGCCAGTGCAGCCACTAGCATATTCGCGCTGCGCTCCAGGCACAGGCCGACGCAATCCCCCGGCACAACGCCTTTTTCCTGGAGATAAGCGGCGAGCTGGTTCGATTGCTGTTCCAGTTGCAGATAGCTAAGGGTCACAGCGCCGGCGAGGACAGCGACCTTGTCGCCGTGCCGGCCCACTTGCTGTCGCAGCAGATCGATGACGGTCAGGTCGCCCGGGTAGTCTGTATCGGTTCGGTTGAAGGCCTGGAGTTGCTCATAATCCCCGGGCGCGAGCATCTGCAAGTGGGAGACGCTGGTGTTTTCAGTGGAGGGTGTATCGGCGATATCCCTCAATATGCCTTGATAGAAATCCACCCAGCGCAGGACGGATCGCTCGTCGAACAGATCCGAATTGTAATCGACTTCCAGCGACAGGGACTCGCCTTCGTCGATCAGGTTGAAGAACAGCTCGTACTTGACGTAACTGCGGGGAGTGGTAAGAAATTTTGCCTGTGTCCCGTCAAACCACAGGGGCGCCATTTCCAGATCCATATTGAAGCTGGCGGACACCAGCGGCAGTCGACCGGGATTGCGGGGTACTTTAAGCAGTTGGACCAGGTCACCGTATACCAGGTCCTGGTTTTCCTTGGCGTCATTGAACTGGTCCCTGAGGGCGCGGACGAATTCAGCGAAGGGCTGGTCGGGAGCGATCTGTTTGCGTACCGGCAGGAAACTCACCATGTGGGTGACCAGGTCGTTCATGCCGATATTCGGGTGGCCGGCGGCGGGAATGCCCACCACGATGTCGTCACTCTTGCTCAACTTGTGCAGCAGAATATAGTAAGCGGCCAGCAGGACGACGAACAGGGTCGTATGTTGCTCCCGGGCATAGGCGCGTAGTTTTCCATTGAGATCGGCATCCAGCACCAGGGCGTGTCGGTCTCCGTCATAGGTTTTCACCCGCGGACGTTCGTGGTCCAGGGGTAGATCCAGGTCATCCGGCAGCGGGTCGAAGATTTTCTGCCAGTATTGTCGTGCGTCGTCCAACTCGCCCGAGGATTCCTTCTCCTGTTCGATGACGCCGAGTTCATCCAGCGTCGGCGGCGTGCCCCGGTCGGCCTGTCGCCCCTGTACCATGGCGCTGTAGTAATTGGCGATGTCCTGCATGATCACTTCCATCGACCAACCGTCGCAGACGAGGTGGGAGACGCTCATGCATAACAGGGTTTTGCCGGCCGGCTTACGGATGATGCTAAAGCGAATCAACGGGCCGCCCTTGAAGTCGAAGGGCTTGTCGATGTTCTCTCGCATGAGTGTATCTGTCGCCCCGTTCAATTCGCTGTCGCTCAGTGCGGACAGGTCGTGAAAGGCTACGGCGGGGGCCATATAGGCCTGCACTGAAATACCGGACTCGTCCTGTTGTACCACTGCCCGCAGGCTGGGATGGCGATTGACCACCTTGTCGAGGGTCAACTCCAGGGCTTTCTGGTCGATTTCGCTATCGATTTCGCTATCGTTTTCAGGGGCGATTTCAAAGACGATTTGCTCGTTGTAGGCGCCGATGGCCTCGTCGCCCATGATCAGGGTCAG
>JAUXCW010000078.1 GCA_030618705.1 Gammaproteobacteria bacterium
CAGTCCCGGCAATTCTATGTGGTGAGTAATATCGCCCCCCATAACCGCAAAGTGCGTACCTTCCTCAAGGATATCGCGGCGGTGATCGAGTTGGGCCCGGATGCGCTCATTATGTCTGATCCCGGCTTGATCATGCTGGTGCGTGACCGCTGGCCCGATATGCCTGTGCACCTCTCGGTGCAGGCCAATGCGGTAAACTTCGCGGCGGTGGAATTCTGGCGCCGCCAGGGCATACAACGCACCATCCTGTCGCGGGAGCTGTCGCTGGAGGAGGTCGGGGAAATTCGCGACGAGTGTCCCGACATGGAGTTGGAAGTCTTTGTCCACGGCGCGCTTTGTATCGCCTATTCCGGCCGTTGCCTGCTCTCGGGATACATCAATAAACGGGATCCCAACCAGGGCAGCTGCACCAATGCCTGTCGCTGGCAGTACCAGGCTCACGAGGCCACCGAAACCCTGGCGGGCGATGTCATTCCCACTCAGGCGGTGCAAGCCTATCCCGCCCGGCCCGAGCTGGGGCAGGGCGAGACCACAGACCAGATCTACCTGCTGCAGGAATCCGACCGGCCCGATGAATACATGCCGGCCTATGAGGACGAGCACGGCACCTACATCATGAATTCCCGCGACCTGCGCGCGGTACAGCACGTGCCGAAGTTGATCGACATGGGTGTGCACTCGCTCAAAATCGAGGGTCGTACCAAATCCCATTACTATGTCGCCCGCACCGCCCAGGTTTATCGAAGCGCCATCGATGCCGCCCTGGCAGGGGAGGGCTTTGACATGGAATTAATGGACCAATTGGAAAACCTGTCCAACCGGGGCTATACCGAGGGATTCTATCGTCGCCACGTTCACGATGAGTACCAGAACTACCAGCGCGGCAACTCGGTGCCGAGCCAGCAGCAGTTCGTCGGTGAGGTGATCGACGTCGATGACAGCATGATGACCATCGACGTCAAGAATCGCTTTGAGCGAGGGGATACCCTGGAGTTGATGGCTCCGGGAGGCAACCTGAAATTCCAGTTGCAGGCGCTGGAGAACCGCAACGGTTCGGCGGTGGACGCGGCGCCTGGCTCGGGTCACTTTGTCAAAATACCGCTGCAATCACAGCATGACATGCGCTATGCATTGCTGATGAGGGATTTGCCCGCGGCCAATTGAGCCCCTATGATGGCGCTTTCACAATAAGAAGAAACCTCCATGGAAGCACTTCTCGGTATCGTCTCCAGTGTCAACGGCGTGCTATGGGGGCCGCCGATGCTGCTCCTGATCCTCGGCACCGGCCTGTTCCTGACCATTGGTATGCGCTTTATCACCCTGCGCAAAATCGGCTACGCCTTCGGCCAGTTGTTCCGCGGGCGTAAAAGCACGCCGCAAGAGGGCGATATCAGCCCCTTCAACGCCCTGATGACCTCCCTGTCCGCCACCGTCGGCACCGGCAATATCGCCGGTGTCGCCACGGCCATCGCAATCGGTGGACCCGGCGCGCTGTTCTGGATGTGGTGCACGGCCCTGGTCGGCATGGCGACAAAATATGCGGAGGCGGTGCTGGCGGTCAATTACCGGGAGATCGATGAGGACGGTCGCCACGTCGGTGGCCCGATGTACTACATCAAGAATGGCCTGGGACAGCGCTGGCTCTGGTTAGGCACGGCCTTCGCGCTGTTCGGCGGCCTGGCCGGATTCGGCATCGGCAATCTGGTGCAGGCCAACTCGGTCGCTGACGTATTGCAGCAAAGTTATCAGGTGCCCAAGGGTGTTACCGGTATAGCGATGGCAATACTCGCCGGCCTGGTGATTATTGGCGGCCTGCGGCGCATCGCCAGTGTCGCCGGCAAGCTGGTGCCGGTGATGGCGCTGGCCTATCTGGGCTTTGGGCTCTGGGTGCTGATTATCCACTTTTCTGCCATACCGGAAGCGATAGCCCTGGTATTGCGCTCGGCATTTACCGGCCACGCGGCGGGAGGCGGCTTTGCCGGTGCCAGCATCTGGTTGGCGATTCGTATGGGGGTGGCCCGTGGCGTGTTCTCCAATGAGGCGGGCCTGGGCAGCGCACCCATAGCCCATGCGGCGGCAAAAACTGACAGCCCGGTGCGCCAGGGCACCATTGCCATGCTGGGCACTTTTATCGATACGCTGGTTTTGTGCTCGGTGACCGGCCTGGCGATCCTGTTGACCGGGGTGTGGGATAGCGGCGCAACCGGTGCGCCACTGGCCGCGGCCGCCTTCGGCAGTGCAATGCCCATAGGCAAACACGTTGTCAGTATCGGCCTGGCCGTGTTCGCCTTTACCACTATCCTGGGTTGGAGTTACTACAGTGAGCGCTGTCTCGAATTTCTCTTTGGAGTCAAGGTCATCATGCCGTTTCGCCTGGTGTGGATTGCGGTGATTCCGCTGGGTGCAATCTGGAAGCTGAATTTCGTCTGGGGTGTCGCCGATATGCTCAACGGGCTGATGGCGGTGCCCAACCTGCTCGCCCTGTTGCTGCTCAGCCCGGTGGTATTCCGTTTAACCCGGGCTTATTTTTCCCCTGCGCAGAGCCCTGGTCAACCCTGATAGATAAAGTCGACGCGATCCGTCACCCGGGTCAGCAATTCATAGGCGATGGTGTCGGCGCAGTCAGCCACTTCGTTGACGGTGAGCCCGTCACCCCACAATATGACCTTGTCGCCCGGGCTTGCCCCGGGGTGCTCAGTCAGGTCCAGGGTAATGGTGTCCATGGAAACGCGGCCCGCCAGCGGAGCGCGCCGACCATTGATCAACACCGGGGTGCCGTTTGCAGCGTGCCTGGGATAGCCATCGCCGTAACCTACGGCCACGGTGCCGATACGGGAGGCGTGCGAACTGGTCCAGGTGTGGTTGTAGCCGACCCCTTCGTTAGCGCCGATATCACGCACGGCTAACAGCTCGGCCTGGAGTGTCATTACCGCTTGCAAGCCAGGGCTGGCTTGATCGCCCAGGGGGTTGGCGCCGTAGAGCATAATGCCGGGTCGAACCCACTGCCGGTGGCTGTCCGGTCGGGTGATAATTGCGGCGGAATTGGCCAGGCTGGTGGGGGCGTCGATTCCCGCCGTCGCCGTATCGAAGCGGCGAATTTGCTCATCCGTGGTTTCGGCGCGGGTTTCCTCCGCGCTGGCGAAATGGCTCATCAAGACGATATCGCCAACCGAGGGTGCGTTTGCCAGGCTGAGGTATACCGCTCGCATGTCGGCCGGTGCGACGCCCAGCCGGTGCATGCCGGAATCCATTTTAAGCCACACGCTGACAGGTTTTGGCAGCGAGCAATCGCTGAGCAGCCTGGCGGTATCGGTGTCGTGGACCACGATATCGATATTATGCTGTGCACACAGGCGTAGCTGTTCGAGGCCCGGGCGGGCGCTGAGTACCAGCAAGCGTTGCTCAATCCCCTTATGCCGAAGTTCCAGCGCCTCTGTGAGGCGAGCCACGGAAAATCCTTCGACCTCTGTCTGCAGTGCGCGGGCGACCTGGTGCATCCCGTGACCGTAGGCATTGGCCTTGATAACAGCCATCACCGCGCTGTTGGGGGCCAGGGTTCGTACTGTCCGGGCATTGCTGCGCAGGGCTGCAAGATTGATGATAGCTTCGACCAAGGTGCCGCTCCATGGTGTCGGTAAATACTCCAATTGTAGTGGACTTCCGCCAGTTTTAGCCATACCGCTGCTGAGAACGCCCTTCGGGCTATAGTACAATTTACTGGCGATAAACGGCTTGAATCCTATACACTTTGATTTATGAATTTCGCCTAGTATGGAATTGCTACAATGCCCGCATCCCTGAACAATCAACTGGTTGTCGCTATATCCTCCCGCGCCTTGTTCGATCTCGACGAGAGCCACAAGGTATTCGAGGAGCAGGGGCTGGAGGCCTATCGCGAGTACCAGATCGAGCGGGAAGAGACTGTCCTGGCCAGGGGCGACGCCTACAATTTCGTCGAAAAGCTACTGCGCATCAACGAATTGCTGGGGGAGCAGCGGGTCGAAATCATCCTGCTGTCCCGCAATAGCGCCGATACCGGGTTGCGGGTTTTCAATTCGGTGCAGCACTACGGCCTGGCAATAAGCCGCGCCGCATTTTGCGGTGGCCAGAGCCCCTACCGCTATGTCAACGCCTTCGGCAGCCACCTGTTTCTTTCTACCCATGCCGAAGATGTTCGACAGGCGCTGGACAAGGGTATTGCCGCGGCGACCCTGATACCTTCCCCCGCCGCCGTCAGTCACGGCGGTGAGTTGCGGGTGGCCTTCGATGGTGATGCTGTGCTGTTCTCCGATGAGGCGGAGCAGGTTTACCAGCAAAGCGGCCTGGATGCGTTTACCCGCAACGAGCAAAGCGCGGCCAGGCTGCCCCTCAGCGGGGGGCCGTTCAAGGGATTTTTGTCCGCTCTCCAGCAAATCCAGATGGAGTTTGCGGTTAACGAGTGCCCGATACGAACGGCCCTGGTAACGGCGAGGTCGGCGCCGGCCCACGAAAGAGTCATACGAACGCTGCGGGCCTGGAATATCCGCATCGACGAGTCCCTGTTCCTCGGGGGCTTGGAGAAAGCTCAATTTCTGGCGGCATTTGGTGCCGATGTGTTTTTCGACGACCAACTCGGTCACTGCGACCCTGCCAGTGAGTTGGTCGCCACCGGTCACGTGCCCCACGGGATATCAAACAATAAAAGCTAAATATAACAATAAGATGCCATGCTAATCTAAAAAGTAGATTAAGTAACTCAAGGCTGATGCATGGGAGGCTCGCCACGGCGGACACGGTTCTGCAGGCGCTTGCTATGAAAACACTGGCCCCCTCTGGGCACAAACCCCGGCGCTGTTGCGCCGAGTGAAGTCGTCAAAATTACAACCCCGGACCTGCAATAATCCCGCAGACAGTGGGAACCCCGGCACTTATGCTTTGAGGACGACCACAGCCCAGGAGGCGATATGGAACTACTCGGCCGGCATGCAGGTGAAGTTGTCACTATCGGGAACGATATTCGTGTGACAGTCATGGATATATGGCGAGATTACGTGTTATTGGCGGTTGAGACCCCCGCCGGAGTGCAGATCGTCCGTCAGCAGCGTCAGGAGCAGCCGGACCCGGAGCCATCGAAAACGATTTTGGTCAACGGTGAAAAGGCCGTGTGGCGTGTAACCAGCGGCCCGTGTTAGCTCGCCTGCGCCTGTCCCCCGCAGGCGCTCCCCCCCCCTCGAAGATTGGCCGGTTCCGGGCGGACGAAACCGGCCATAATGAGCCAGGAATAAAAACATTGTCACTTAATGCCATTTGGTAATAAACTGGCCGAAAATGCGTTATAACGTATTGAATAAAAAAGAATAAGCCGGGAAGGCTTGTTGTCACCCCACGGAACCCGGGGAGCACCCATGAAACTGCAACAACTTCGCTATATCTGGGAGGTCGCCCACCACGACCTTAATGTATCGGCGACAGCGCAGAGCCTGTATACCTCCCAACCGGGGATCAGCAAGCAAATTCGCCTGCTGGAAGATGAGCTTGGGGTCGAGGTTTTCGCCCGCAGCGGCAAGCACCTGACCCGTGTGACCCCCGCCGGCGAGGCCATCCTGAAAACCGCCGGTGAAATCCTGCGCAAGGCCGAGAGTATCAAGCAGCTGGCCCAGGAATTCAGTGATGAGAAAAAGGGCAGCCTCAGCGTGGCCACCACTCACACGCAGGCGCGCTATGCGCTGCCGCCCACCATCAAGCAGTTTATTTCGCTCTACCCCGAGGTGGCCTTGCATATGCACCAGGGCACTCCCATGCAAATCAGTGAAATGGCGGCCGACGGCACGGTCGACTTTGCCATTGCGACGGAGGCGCTGGAGTTATTCAGCGACCTGGTGATGATGCCCTGTTATCGCTGGAACCGGTGCGTCGTGGTGCCGCGGGATCATCCCCTGGCGCAAGAATCCCGGTTGACCCTGGCGGCGGTGGCGGAACATCCTATCGTAACCTATGTGTTCGGTTTTACCGGGCGCTCGCGGCTGGACGAGGCCTTTATCAAGGAGGGGCTGGTGGCCAAAGTGGTGTTTACCGCGGCAGACGCCGACGTCATCAAAACCTATGTGCGTCTGGGCCTGGGCATCGGCATCGTCGCGCGTATGGCATTTGATGACGAGACCGATACCGACCTGGTGGCGCTGGACGCCAGCCACTTGTTTACGCCCAGCGTGACTAAAATCGGATTTCGTCGCGGTACTTTCCTGCGTGGGTTTATGTATGAGTTTATTGAAATGTTCGCCCCTCACTTGAGTCGGGAAGTGGTGGAGGAGGCCTACCAGCGCCATACCAAGCAGGATATGGACGACTTGTTCAACCGGATAAGTCTGCCGACATTCTAGCCGCGCTCCCCCAGGCTATAATCCCCACTGCGCTCTACAATGCTTGCGAATGCCTGGTCGGCGCTGTAAAGTGCCGGCCTTTGATATGGCCAATGCGCGTGGAGACTGATTGTGGAACTAGCCTGCCTCGACCTGGAAGGGGTTTTAATTCCCGAAATCTGGATTGAATTCGCCGAGCGCACCGGCATCGAGCAACTCAAGGCCACCACCCGGGATATCCCCGACTACGATGTTCTGATGAAGCAGCGCTTGCGCCTGTTGCAGGATAACAAGCTGGGCTTGCCGGACATTCAAGCGGTTATCGCCGGGCTCAGTCCGCTACCCGGGGCGGCTGATTTTCTCGATTGGCTGAGGGAACATTTCCAGGTCATTATCCTGTCGGATACCTTCTATGAATTTGCCTTGCCCTTGATGCGGCAATTGGGTTTTCCCACCCTCTGGTGCCATCGCCTGAAAACCGATGATATGGGCTACGTGGTGGACTACGAGTTGCGCCAGAGAGATCCCAAACGTCAGTCGGTGATAGCGCTCCACAGCTTGTACTATCGGGTTATCGCCGCCGGCGATTCCTATAACGATACGACTATGCTGGCGGAAGCGGATGCCGGAATTCTTTTCAATGCGCCGCCCAATGTTATTGAGGAGTTTCCCCAGTTCCCCTCCGTCCACAGCTACGATGCGTTAAAATTGGCGTTCGCCCAGGCCAGCGAGCGGGATATTCCGGTCTGATCCCAAGCTGTTTGTTTGGGCAAAATACATCTTGTTTGGGCAAAATACATCGTCATTCCTGCCGTCACTCAGGATGATGGTCGGGTAGAGTCGCTGTTTCGCGGCAGCAGGGCCTTCAGTAGCACGTCGATCTTGGTAAGGCTCTCGGCGTATTCCTCCCGCGGCACCGAGTCCGCAACGATACCACCACCACCCCAGCAGTGCAGATTCCTGTCGTCCGCCACCAGGGTTCGGATGGCGATATTGCTGTCGAGCCGTCCGTGATTGCTGTGATAGAAAATCGATCCGCAGTAGGCCGACCGGGCGACCGGCTCCAGCTCGTTGATAATATCCATGGCGCGGATCTTCGGCGCCCCGGTGACCGAGCCGCCGGGGAAGGCATTGCGCAGTGCCTCGGCGGCCGATATCTCCGGCCGCAACAGGCCGCTGACGGTGCTCACCAGGTGATGCACATTGGGAAAACTCTCCAGTTTAAACAGGGATTCGGCCGCAATGCTGCCAGGGATGCATGACTTGCCCAGATCGTTGCGCAGCAGGTCGACAATCATCAGGTTTTCGGCTCGATCCTTGGGGGAATCCAGCAGCTCCCGGGCCAGTGCCGCGTCCCGGGCGGGCGAATCCCCGCGAGGCCGGGTTCCCTTGATCGGGCTGGCAGTGAGTTGCCCATTGTCCAGCAGCAGCAGGCGCTCCGGCGAATGGCTCATCAGGCAGCCGTTGCCGGTGTTGATAAAGGCGGAGAAAGGGGAGGGCAAAACCCGGCGCAGTCGACGGTAGGCCTGCCACGGGTCGCCGCTATAAGCCGCCTGGAAGTGCTGCGATAGATTGACCTGGTAGCAATCCCCTGCATCGATCAGCCCCTGTATGCGCCCGATTGCGCGGATATAGCCGGCCTCACTGCTACTTGCTCGCCAATCTCCCCGCAGCTCGAAGTGGGTGTGGCTTGCCGGCGTGGCATCCATTAGCTCCAGGGAGCGCCCTGCCTGCTCCAATGCCGTTGCGCTGTCCGCGACCAGCCAGGCTTGTTCTGTGGCGATGTCCTGCACCAGGGCCCAGGGGTAGTAGGCAAGCCAGGCGAGGGGAAGCGCCGCTGGGTTGGGGCCGGGGGGTACGAGTCGTTCCAGGCTCTGGTTGATATCATAGCCGAGGTAGCCCAGGCAGCCGCCGTAAAAAGGCAGCGGCGCGTCGACATCGATGGGGCCATGCCGCCAGTGTTGTATCAGGTCAAAGATGTCTCCTTCCATTCCCCCGCCCAGGCGGTAGCCACCGGAAGGCTCGATTTGTCGCACTTTCATGGATCGGTTGGGTCGGGTGGCGATGACTTCATAGCGGCCGCGGCCGATATCCGCGGAACCACTATCCAGCCATACCGAGCCGGCACGGGCGGCGATAGTATCGAAGCGTTGTTCTCCGCTCCTGTAATCGACTTCCCGGGCGCAAAGCCCTCCTTTCCGGGGTGTGTCAGTGGGAGCGGGCATTAGAGGCGAGCGTCTGGATTAAAGAAGCGCATTCTAACCTTCTGTCGAGGCGCCTGCCAGATGAGCCAAGCTATTGAAAAATCTGACCTTAATTGACATTTTCCGGCTAAAGCATTAAGGTTAGTCGCCGTTTTGCACGGCTCCCAAACGACAGTTCCGCTGTTTCCCGCAGCTTACAGAAAGACGTGCAGGGTGGTATTGATTTGCTGCTCCCGGGTTTCAGCGCGGAGCAGTCGGCCAGGAGTGGAGCTGGTCTGGTAATCGCCTATTAGGACACAAGCAAGATATGCCCAAATCGACCAAAAACAACCCGTCACTAAAAAATCCCTTCGCCGTAGAAAAAGAAGAGGAATTTCTCATCCCGGGTCAGATTGTCGGCGAGCCGGGAATCTATGAAGACACCATGAAAACGGGGCACGAGTTGCGCCGGCGGCCGCTGAACACCGCAGGTATCAAGAATATCCAGCGCCAGCACCACAAGGGGCGGATGACAATATGGGAGCGCATCAAGGTTCTCACCGACCGGGAACCGACCATCCTGTTCCAGAATTGGGGGCCGAATCTCGACGGAGCTTCCCTGGTTACCGCGATTGTGGACATCAACGGCAGGGATGTGGCGCTATACGGCCATGATTTCACCGTGCGTGCGGGCTCAATGGATGCCACTAACGGTAAAAAGCTGGCGCGCTTGTTTGAGCTGGCCGGTAAACGAAAAATTCCCCTGGTCGGTCTGAATGACTCGGCGGGTGCCTATGTGCCTGCCGGGGTCGGTGGGCTGGATGGGTACGCGGAGGCCTTTACCGCCCTGCGTAAAATCAGCGGGGTCGTACCTTCCATAATGTGCATGTTTGGTTTCAATGCCGGTGGTGGCTCATATCTTCCCCGGCAGGGCAGTTTCGTTATCCAGCCGCGCAATACCTTTTTCGGGCTTACCGGTGCAGGCGTCGTCAAATCGGTGCTGGGAGAGGAGGTCACTCCGGACGAATTGGGTGGGCCGGGCGTTCATTCGCAATCGGGTGTC
The DNA here is from genome assembly GCA_030618705.1 of Gammaproteobacteria bacterium. Lineage (GTDB taxonomy): Bacteria > Pseudomonadota > Gammaproteobacteria > Pseudomonadales > JAHEGP01 > JAHEGP01. The sequence continues at coordinate 9,585 of JAUXCW010000078.1, forward strand.
ACCGATTTCGTTGTCGAGGACGAGGTCGCGGCGCTACAAAAAGTTAAAGAGATTCTCAATTACCTGCCCGACAATAACAGCGAGAGCCCACGCTTCCAGCCGACATCTGACCCCGTTGATCGTAGCACCTGGGATGTTGATATCCTGCTAAAAAAAGCCTTTAATTCACCCACAGGCTTTAATACTCCCTTCGATATCAGCATCATCATCCAGCAAATTTGTGATCATGGTGATTATTTTCAGGTGCAGCCGGACCGGGCCCGTAATACGGTCACGGCCTTTGGCCGCCTTGGCGGTAATGTGGTGGGTTTTGTCGCCAACAATTCGGCGGTGGCCTCGGGGCAAATAGACATCGCCGCCGCATACAAAAACGCCCGGTTTATTCGCCTGTGTAATTTATACAATATCCCGGTGGTGTTTATGGAGGACACCACGGGGTTCCTGCCCGGGCGTGAGCAGGAGCATGGTGGTATCGTGCAGGCGGGCCGGGCATTGCTGGATTCCACCGTCGATCTGCGCACGCCGCGTTTCCTGGTTATTATCCGCAACGCCTTCGGTGGCGCCTATGCCTCCTACAACAACTACCCGACCGGTGCAGACCTGGTGGTCGCCCTCCCCACTACCCGGCTTGCCGTGATGGGCCCGGCGGGGGTGGAGTTCGTCTATAAAACGGAGCTTCGCAAGATTCGAGGCTCGATCAAATCCCGTGTGGCAGAAGCCGCAGAAGAGTTGATAGGCAAGGGCCTGGGCGAGGAAGAGGCGACCAGCGCGGCGACGGAGGCTGTGCAGGAGTGGGTCGAAGAGCGCGAAGCCCAGTTGGTAAAACGCTACGAGGCAGAATTGATGAACCCCAACGAGGCGCTAAGCCTGGGGTCGATTTCACAAATCGTGATGCCCAGTGAGCTGCGGCAGCTGTTGGTGAAGAATCTGGAATTTCATTTGCGCCACTACACTCCGGAGCCGCTGGGCGGCGTGCAGAGAGAATTCCACTAGAAGTTACAATGTTGTGGTGAGGGGGCAGCGCGAAATCCCGGGCTGAGCCCCTGGCGCTTACTAATTCGGTTTCCAGAGGGAAAGACTACGTGAGTAATAATTGGTATTTGAACAACCCGCTTATACACCGCTCTCGGCAGGTAGGCAAAAGCGCCAGCCAGTGGGTAAAGGGTTTTAGTTGTGAAGGGATGAAGCCACTGATTATCTGTCGTGGCCCTATTCGCAAAGAGGCCATGGATGTATTCGATGAAATGGGCATCCGCGGCTACGGAATTTTGCTCTCTGAAAAGGATTCCATTACATACAGTAATGCGCTGGCGCCGGAACTGCGAAAGCTGACCGATCCCGACCGTGTGCATAGAGTGCCGGATTATAGCGGTGCCAGCAAGGAAGAGCGCTTGCAGCGCATTGAACAAATTATCAGTATCGCAAGGGATAACGGCTACGATAGCATTTTCGCCGGCTATGGTTTTATGGCGGAAGACGAGGAAATGGTCAAGTCCATGGAGCGCGCCGGCCTCAATTTTATCGGCCCCTGCTCGAAAACCCAGCACGCAGCGGGCTTGAAAGATGAGGCAAAGCGTACCGCTCTCAAGGTAGGCGTATCGGTTACGCCAGGTATTGATAACGCCACGACAAAAACCTTGCTGAAAAAACACCCGGACGTGGCCGCACTGAAAACACTGGTCGCAGCGCGGGAGTTGCCGGTAGACGACGGCATTTGGCAGGACAGGGAACTCACCCTGGAAGATAAAGTCGATGCCGTGTTGACGGCCTCCTACGACGCCGGCCTGGATCTTTACACCATCGAGGAATTGGGCAAGGAGCTGCAGGCCATGGTCGCGTCCATGTTTGCCCAGCACCCCGATAATCGCATACGCCTGAAGGCCATATCCGGAGGTGGAGGTAAGGGGCAACGGATTCTCGCTGCGGCGAGCTCCTACCCCGGTGACGAGAAAAAACGGCTGCAACAGGCCGTGGCCAGGGTGCCGGAGCTGGCCCGGGAAATTCTGGCGGAAGTTAAGTGCAACGGTGTCGGTGACAACAAGAATATCCTCGCCGAGATGAATATCGAAACCACGCGGCACCAGGAAATCCAGGTCATTGGTAACGGTGACTGGTGTATGACTCTGGGCGGCCGGGATTGCTCGCTGCAAATGCATGAACAGAA
>JAUXCW010000377.1 GCA_030618705.1 Gammaproteobacteria bacterium
TGAAAATATTGCAGCGGCGCAATGTCCAGCCCGATGGCCACCAGCAAACCGCCGAGGATGCCCAGGATATCGCTATAAATCACCAGCAGGGGCATGACCAGAACAAGGGCCAGCATGCGTGGCGTCACCAGGAACTCCATGGGTGACAGCCCCAGGGTCTCGATGGCGTCGATCTCCTCATTGGTTTGCATGGTGCCCAGCTGCGCGGCATAGGCGGCGCCGGTACGGCCGGCCATGATAATGGCGGTCATCAGCACGCCCATTTCCCGCACCATACCAATAGCCACCAGGTTGGCGATATAGACCTCGGCGCCGAACTGGCGCAGTTGCACCGCGCCCATATAGGCCAGGATCATGCCCACCAGCACGCTGAGCAGGGTGACGATACCCATGGCCTTGGGGCCGGCCTGGTCGACAAAGTAGAGAACGTCCCTGGCGCGGGTATTGGATTTACCCCTTGCCAGCGCGAGCATTGCCAGCACCACGGCTCCGATAAAACTGCAAAATGCTGTGGTCTCATCGACGATGTTCTGTAGCCAGTCGGAGAGCCGCGTCCAGCGGTTGCCGGCCACGCTTTCGACCGGGGCCGGTTTGACGGCGGTGGCAATACGCAGCAGGTCGCGGGCTCCCTCGGGAAGCTGCGAGTCATCCAGTGTGATATCCCGCTCCCGGCACCAGTTTGCACATTGCAGCAAGCGGGTCAGGAACAGGGAGTCCCAGTGGCCGAGGCCGGGGGTTTTCAGGCGCAGGGACGTGCTGCCGTCGTGGTCGGCTTCCAATGCCGATTGAATGCCGGCGAAATCCGGCACCACGCTGCCGATGGCCCAGTCACCGCTGAACTCCAGCTCGAGCGAATCTCCCGCGGGGGTGAGATGGTAGTCGGCCTTAGCGCCGGCGTTAGTCATTGATGCCCGGTGAGTCGAGTTGTTTTCATTATGAGACCAGTTTGTACTGGTTTTTCATGGTGCTGGCAAGGGCTTTGTATGGGTTCCTGCCCCCTGCAGCGCTGGTATCGCCCGGTCGACTGTTTTATGCTGGTATGCAGGAATCTACCTGTACGCGTCGGAGGAGGGAGCTTGGCCTTTAGCCTGGATGCTATTCAGACCCTGGCCGCGGCGATTGCCGTGCTGTTTGTCGGTGCGGCCGTACAGTCGCGCATCGGCGTGCTGCGGGATAATAATATACCCGTCCCCGTGGTCGGCGGGCTGTTGTTCGCCGTGTGTCTCACGGTATTCTACCTCGGTTTCGATTGGCACATCGGTTTTGACATGGCTATGAAAGAGCCGATGATGCTGGCTTTTTTTACCACCATTGGCCTGGGTGCGGATCTGCGCTTATTGGTTCGCGGCGGACCGCGGCTGTTGTTGTTTGCTCTGGTCTGCCTGGTCTACCTCATTTTTCAGGATGCCATCGGGGTAGCGACGGCGGTGGGAATGGATCTGCACCCCCTGGTCGGTCTGCTGGGCTCCTCGATCACCCTGTCCGGAGGTCATGGTACCGGTGCCGCCTACGCCGAAAAATTTGCCGATGTGCAGAACATCGCCGGGGTGATGGAGTTGGCCATGGCCTGCGCCACCTTCGGTCTTATCCTGGGTGGCCTGATAGGCGGGCCGGTGGCCGGTCGCCTGATTCGGCGCCGCGGCCTGCAATCCGCTGTCAGCCAGGAGTCTATCGAGACCGAGTCAGAGCTTGAACAACACAAGCCGATCGACGGCGAAACCCTACTTTGGGTTCTGTTTGTGATACTGATTTGCCTGATAGGCGGCCAGTTCCTCGCCACCTATTTCGGCGGCGCCGCGTTCACCCTGCCCGGATTTATCTGGTGCCTGCTTATCGGCGTGGTCATCCGCAATTTGGAGCATGTGGTGCCGGGCTTTTCGCTGCACCGGCCCACGGTGAATATGCTGGGCTCCATATCCCTGTCGATATTCCTCGCCATGGCCCTGATGTCATTGCGCCTGTGGGAGTTGCTCAGCCTGGCCGGGCCCCTGCTGGTAATGATGCTGGTGCAAACCCTGGGCATGGTGATATTCGCGACTTTTGTGACCTTTCGCGTGATGGGTTCCGACTACGACTCCGCGATTATCGCCGGCGGCCAGTGTGGCTTCGGCATGGGCGCGACACCCACGGCGGTGGCGAATATGGAGGCGCTCACCCGGCGTTTCGGCCCCTCGCCCCAGGCCTTCCTGGTGGTGCCGCTGATGGGCGCGTTTTTTATCGACTTTCTCAATGCACTGGTCATCCAGGGTTACCTGGCATTACCGCTGTTTGGCTATTAGGGGGCTGCTGGTGAAGGCTCGATCTCCTGTCCTGATCTTGATGCTGCTGTTGGGCTGGGTTCTTGCAGGCTGTGAACGCGGGCCGACAGAGGACGCCATGGCGCAGGACCTGCAAGGCCGGTTGGATACCCACTTCCAGTCGGGACTGTTTACCATTGCCGACTTCAAGCGCACCGGTTCCGCCCCCTTCCGCGACCTTGAAAACGGCGTGGGGGGTGTGCATAGCTATTACGATGCCCAACTGCAATTCCTGCAGGATTACGGGCTTACCCAGTGGCAGGGGCTGAATCTCGGCACACTGGCTTACGCCATCGGCGCCACCGAGGCGGGGATCGACGGTTTCCATGCCAGGGGTAATTCCCGAGGCGACATGCTGCGGGTACACGGGCGTTTTTCCTATAGCGAGGATGGCCGGGGCACATGGCAAGCCCTGGATCAGGAGCCCGTGCCCTCAGCGGCCATGTCCCAGGAGACCGGTGGCGACCGCCACGGCAGGGGTGCGAAGGCGATACTGGCCGATACCCGCGCCCTGTTGGCCCAGCCGCCGGAGGTAAGGCCCGGCAGTGGTAATGCAATT
>JAUXCW010000385.1 GCA_030618705.1 Gammaproteobacteria bacterium
TGTCACCAGAGCCTGGTGTTACACGGCAATAGCCGCAGCGACAATATCGACAGCTGCGTCAGCTGCCATAACCCCCGCAATACCGACCGCCGGGTGCGCGCGGTGGCGGCCAATCCGCCCACCGACGGCAAGGCCGAGGAGTCCATCGACTTCAAGACCATGATCCACGGTATCCACGCCGCCGGCTTCCGCCAGAATCCGCTGCAAATCGTCGGCTTCGGGGGATTCAGTACCCACGTCTACGATGAAGACGCGGTTCGCTACCCCGGCCACCTGAACAATTGCCTGGCCTGCCACAACGAGGACGGCTTCAATCTGCCCCTGGCGCCCTCGGTACTGGCCAACAGCATCGATACCGGCGCCGATGCCAGCAGCCCCGTTGACGACATCGTGGTCACTCCCTCCGCGGCCGTTTGCAGCAGTTGCCACGACGGCGCCAGCAGCCGCGCGCATATGGAAATCACCGGCGGCGCCAACTTCGCCACCAGCCAGGCGGCAATCGACAGCGGCGCGGTGGTAGAACAGTGCGAGCTCTGCCACGGGTCCGGACGCACTTCCGATGTCAGCCTGGTGCACTCCCTTCAGCAATAGTACTTAACTGCAGTAAAATCTTTCCCCTGGAGGGAGTGATTGCTCCCGAGCCGGAACTATTTCTATGGCGCGTGTTCGATATAAGCGTAACCGAGTGGCCGGCAGGCAATGATGGCAAGCGGATTTAACACAAGCTTCACCGGAGCTTCACCGCACTGTCATATTCAGAAGCCACACTGATTCTGATTAGATGAGAGAAAAAAAGAGGAATGAGCAATGGGCGAAACCATTGATAGAGAAGTATGCAACCTGAGCGACCGTAAACTGTGGGACATCGTACGACTTTCAGCCATCGTCAGTACCGACAGGGGCTTTCTCCAGGAAGTACAGCACGAGATCGACCGACGGGACTGCGCAGACGAGGCGCACAGCCTGCGCCGCTACCTGTTTAGTTCCGCCGTGGTGGACGAATACGGCCGTGAAACCCCGATCACCGAAACCATGGTCACATGGGCCTGTCGAGGCATTCCCGTGTTAAACTACCCCGCGCTGTAAACAGCGCGAACAACGCAGGAACATCCCGCCCTGACGTGCCTTTCCCGGCGCGTTTTTCAATTCTTGCGCAGCAAAAATTGCCCATATGGCGCATCGCACAAGTGAGTGATACTATCAGCGCACTCGCTGTAATGCCCACCCGGCAAGCGAGCCTGGTTTTTACCTGAAATTAAAGGAGTATCACTATGATGGTTCGTATACCCTGGCTGTCGAAGCTGGCGCTTGTCATGCTTACAGTCCTGTTCGCCGCTAACCTGTCGGCGCAGGACCTACGTAAATCACTGTTCCCCGAGGCCGATGCGGCACTGGCAAAAGCCAAATCCGTCAATGCGGAAGTGCTGGCGCCAAAGGCATTTGCCCGCGGTGATAAAGCGTATAAAGATGCAGAGGCGCAGGTCAGTAAAGGCGACTCCATCGATCGCATCCGTAAAAACCTGGCCACCGCCACCACCGAATTTGACAAGTCCGCCGAGGCCAGCGCCCTGGCCGAGGTTACTTTCGCCGACACCCTGGCTGCCAGGCAAGCCGCCGGCAACGCACGAGCAAGTGAATTAGTGCCGGATTCCTGGGCCGCGGCAGAGTCGGCATTCGCCAAGGCAGCGGGCAAGCTGGAAGACGGCAACGTCAACAGCGCGCAAAAATCCGCAGTGAAGGCCAAGAGTCTCTACCGCGACGCGGAGCTTGCCGGCGTGAAAGCGGGCATCCTGGGTGAAGCCTGGGCGATCATCAACAAGGCGGAAAAAGAAAAGGTCACCCGTTACGCGCCGAAAACCTTCGAAACCGCTAAATCACTGGCCAGCCAGGCCGACGAGGAACTCAGCGGCGACCGCTACGAGACCGGTCGACCGGCGGAACTGGCCGCCCAGGCAGCCTATGAAGCCAACCACGGCCTGTATATCGCCAGTATTACCCAGGCATTCAACAACAAGGACATGAGTATCGAAGATATCGTGCTGGACTGGGAGACCCCGGTCAATGAAGTCGCCTCGGCACTGGGCATATCCGCCGACCTGAGCGAGGGCTACCAGGCTACTACAGGCACCTCGGTCGCCCTGATCGAGGACGGACAAGCCAGCATCGCCACCATGAAAAAACAACTGGCAGAGCTGGAGGGCACCCGCGCCGAGGCACAGCAGTCTGAAAAACTCCGCACCCAGCTGGCCGAGGTCGAGGCACTGTTTCAACCCGGCGAAGCCCGCATCGTGCGCGAGGGCGGCGATCTTATCATCCGCCTGATCGGGCTCAGCTTTCCCCCGGGACAGGCCATTATCGAAACCCGCTACTACTCCTTGTTGCAGCAGGTACAGCAGGCGCTGGCAATTTTCCCCGACGACAATATCGTCATCGAGGGGCATACCGATTCCACCGGTGGTGACGAGCTGAATTTGCGCCTGTCGCGGGAGCGGGCCAAGGCGGTATCACAATACCTGATCGCCAACCTCGGCATGTCCGAGGCCCGGGTCAAGGCTGTCGGCTATGGCAAGAACCGCCCCATCGCCAACAACGATACCAGTGAAGGCCGGGCCAGCAACCGTCGCATCGACGTGGTGATCAAGAACGC
>JAUXCW010000332.1 GCA_030618705.1 Gammaproteobacteria bacterium
ACCACCCCGCCGCGACTGAGCCGCGCTGCGCTCGACCCCGAACCGGACTAAATCGGGTGCAGTGCGCGGGTATGTTTTTGCCCTGAACACACCCTTTAATGCGAGTCTGGATTCGCTCGTGGGAGGTGGTCATGGGTCTCGTTGAGTCCGTCTTGCTGTGCCTGCTCCTGGCAAGCACAGCCGACGACGAGGTCGTGGATGAATCCGGCCCAGCCTTGACCGAGCACGTGAAGGTCGAGGCAAAGCTGCCGCTGATCCAGACGGAAGAACTGGACCCCGAACCGATCGAGATGGGCCGCTACGTTCCGCCCTGGCCCTGGACACTGGTGGCCCAGGTGATGAAACTACTGCCGATCAGCATATTACGGAAGATGTAGGGGCCAATCAGCGCCACTATTCCAGCGGTTCGTTGGGCTCTGTTCCCTTTGGTCGATTTGAACCAAAATCCAAAGACTCTGTCATAGCTTGTGCAACAGGTAAATCCACAACAACCAACTCAGGAAGCGATGCGATGAACTCAAGAAACGGAATCAGTGGCGCGGCTATTGCAGGTATTCTCGCCGTGGGTGCGATGGGCGCAGCGTCAGTACACGCGGTGCCGGACCAACCCCAGGCATGGGAAAAGTGCGCCGGTATTGCCAAAGCCGGAATGAACGACTGCGGAGCCCTGGACGGCAAGCACGGTTGTGCCGGTCAGTCGACGGTGGACGGAGCCGGCAACGAATGGGTCTATGTGCCCAAGGGCAGCTGCACCAAAATCGTTGGCGGCACGGTCGCGGGTGAAAAACCGGCCAAGGGCTGATTGCAGTGGAGTCCGGAACGGGCTTTGACACACGGCCTGTTTCCGGTACGGGAATCGGTTTGCGCTCTCGGCATATCGGCCAGATACTCAGCGAGCGACCGAATCTGCCATGGCTGGAGGTACTGAGCGACAATGCGCTGGCCCGCGGAGGCCTGGTGCCGGCCCAATTGACGGCGATCCGCGAGCACTATCCTCTCACACTGCACGGTGTCGGCATGAACGTGGGTTCCCTCGACCCGCTCGATTGGGATTATATTCGCCGGATCAAGGAGCTGGCATCGCGTCTGGAGGTGAGCTGGATATCGGAGCACATCTGTTTTACCGCCCATGGCGGCCACCACAGTCACGACCTGCTGCCCCTACCCAACACTGAAGAAGCCCTGCATCATATTGTGCGGCGAATAGCCGAGGTGCAGGATTTTCTGGGACAGCAAATTGTCATGGAAAACGCCTCCAGTTATATCAGCTACCGGCACAGTACGATAAGTGATGGCGAATTCATCGGCGCCATGGCGGAACAAGCGGATTGCCATTTGTTACTCGACGTCAACAATGCCTACGTCAACCAGGTCAACCATGGCACCGACGCCCTGGAGCTATTCCAACAACTCCCCCTGGACCGGGTGCGGGAGGTGCACCTCGCCGGCTACGAGGATAAACAAAGCTATCTATTGGATGCCCACAACAGCGCGGTATCGCCTCCGGTCTGGGCACTATTCCGTGAGCTTGTCGCGCTCAAACCCGGCATTCCCACCCTGATAGAATGGGACAACGATATTCCACCCCTGGCCGTGTTAATCGAGGAGGCAGAGCGCGCCAATAATATTTCGAGCCCGGACGAGCCAGGAGAATAAATTGAAGCTGGAGGAACTACAGGCCGCTTTTGTGCAGGAACTGATTGGCCAGGAGCAGCCTGCACTACGTAGCCAAATCGTGCCCCGGGGTATGTCACCGCTCCAGCGCCTGGCAATCTACCGGGGGAACGGTATCGCTGCCTGCCGCAAGGCCCTGGAGCTGATCTACCCAGTATGCCGAACAATTGTTGGCGATGCCTTTTTCAAGCAACTCGCCTTGCAATATATCGAGGCCTACCCTTCACTGCAGCCGGATCTCAATGTCTACGGCGATGCCTGGCCGGATTTTCTTCAGCGGTCGATTACCACGGATACCGCACTGCGTGACTTGCCCTACCTGGCCGATCTCGCACAATTGGAATGGCATTATCACGCGGCCTATTACGCCGACGATGATTCCACTATCGATTTTGTCGCCCTGCAACAGGTTTCGACAGCCCGCCAGGGAGATATCTGCTGGCGTTGTAGTGCTTCGCTGGCCGTCATGCAATCCTCTTATCCACTATACGCAATCTGGCACGGTAATCGTGGGGAGCGCGCCATGGATTCGGTCCCCGGGCTCGAAGAACCCCAGTACCTTTGTATTTACCGCAAGGATTTTGAGCTCAAGGTGGAGCTTATCGACAGCAGGAGTTACTCGCTATTACAGGGCATTCTCGAGGGTCAAACCATGACCCGGCTGCTCGCGGCAAACGGCGCCGGGGATATCGACAGGCTATTGCCCCAATGGGTGCAATGTGGTTGGATTTGTGGTTTTAGCCTGGCGCAGGCTCCGCAGTAAGGTCACTGAGATTATTCTCGACAGCATCCAGGAAGCCGACCATATCAACCACCTTTTCCGCATCCGGATCAGTGGTTTTTCCTTTCAGGTCCCCGGTAATAAATCCCTGCCCCACGGTGTCGATAAGTGCACGCTTCAGGTCTTCGGAATAACGAGCAAGTTGGTCATTGTTCTCCCGCTTTGACAGCGTCTCCAGTGCATTGGCCAAAGCATAGAGTAATGCCGAGGAATTGAAATGGGCCTGCTCGCCCGAGGTCTCGATGTACTTCAGGTAGAGATCGTGCGCGGTACCATGGGGCGCCTCGTACAGCATGGTGCCGTCCACACTCTCGATAATGGAACTGGCAGTGGCCAGGCTACCGCCGAGTGCCGCCGAAATATCCGAGAAAATATCGCCATCCAGGTTCTGGGCCGGATAGAGCCCTCTTCTTGGCGGGTCGGTTATCATCTTCTTCAATTGGCTCGAGGGCCGCATGATCATGAATGACGGTGGTGCCTTATTGACGGCGAGCTCCTTACGGACCTGCACGATAACATCGCTGAACACATCGTCGTAATCCATATATTCCCGCTTGAGGCCAAAATAGACTTCCTTGTCATTCACCGCCGCATCGCGAAAAACCTGGGCCACCCAGTCCTTGATTGCCGCACGGTCATTGGACATAAAAAGAATGGGATCGCCGATTGATACAAGCCTGGCATATTTTTCATCGCCGTCGACGATGACCTTGATGATACCGCTCTCCCCGGCCGGCAGGTTAAAGCTGCCATACTGATCGCCGCCACCGGCGCTCATTCGTGAAATGGAGACGTGGAATTTACGATTTGGGATGCCGTACTTTTTAAGCGTATTCACCAGCTTGTACAGTTTGCGCCCGGTGGTGTTATCCGGCACCCCCCACAGGGCTCTTTGTGGAGGGTTTGCAACGATTCGTGCCGCCTGCGCGTCGATCAGCTCATAATGATGCGCCAGGCCCTTCTGCTCGAACAGCGCCTTGTATTCCCGGTTGTATATTTCCTCGATGGCCGTTCGCATCACACCGTCGTAGCCGGGAATGACCGTGTCCTTTAAGCCGAGGTAGACATCCCTGTTTTCATCGAGGGCGCGCTGGTAAAATTTGTGCGCCCATGCCCGAACCTCGCCGATATCGTTAGTCGCCAACAGCCAGGGATCGCCCTTGTTGATAAAGCG
>JAUXCW010000286.1 GCA_030618705.1 Gammaproteobacteria bacterium
TTTTTGTTGTTCAGCCCACGGATCGCAGCAGCCATCCAGCTTGGAACGAAAATAAAAGGTGGGCGATTTTAGCGCGACAGAGCCGATAAATCCATTTCGGTTTGGTTAGGTATTAGCCGCACAAACTTTATGGTTACCGCGCCGGCGCACGGCCTAAGCCCGATTTTCGGGCAAGGCTGGCCCGGGAGCTCCGGACGCCAGCGCGGGATCGGTCGGCTTGTACTGCCTGGACGGATTACTTACTATCCCGGGCCAGCACCCCGCCACGACGATGCTCTCGATGAAAAACCTCCCCTCTCCCGTCACCCTGTCAGAGACCCAGTACCTCGACCTGCGCAGCAGCGCCCGGGTACTCGAGGCCGACGGCTATGGCGACAAGGTGTTGCAACTGGCGGACGGGCGCATCATGAAGCTGTTTCGCTTGCGCCACTCCCTGTCCAGCGCCCGCTGGTTCCCCTACAGCGAACGCTTTGCCAGGAATGCCGAAATCCTGCGGCAGCGAGAGATCCCCACCGTCGGTGATATCGGCTGCTTCACGCTGCCGAGCCGGGAGCGCACCGGCGTACTATACCAACCCCTGCCCGGTGAAACCCTGCGCCGCATGGGCGTTGCCGGGCAGCTCACTGTCGCGGATTGCGCGGCGGCCGGCCACCTTATCGGCGAACTACACCACAAGGGCATCCTGTTTCGCTCGATCCACCTGGGGAATATCGTCAAGGGCACGGACGGTCGCCTGGGCCTTATCGATATTGCCGATATGTCGCGCCAGCCCTTTCCCCTACTGAAAAGCCAGCGCCTGAGAAACTTTCAGCACCTGTTTCGGCCGGATGAAGACCACGTCTACCTGGGTCGGGAACAAAAGGAAGCACTGATTGACCGCTATCTCGAACACGCCGGGCCCCGACTGGCCGGCAGTAGCAGTTTCCGGCGCCGCATCGAGGCGCTGGCGCGCCTGAACTAATCCAGACGCTCCAGCAACTCTGCCATCTGCGCGTGATCCGCCACGATAAACAGCTCGCAGCGTCGAATCCCCTTGCGAAAAAAATCGTCCTCCCCGTAGGGACTGAGCGGTCGCCCGAGCAATAGCTTCTGCAAGCGCTTGCGCCACCATTTCTTCCATCTGAGCGGCCGCTTGAGGTCGTGCATCAAGTCCAGCGCCAGCGCCTTGCGCCGCCGGGTGTCCCCATCGAGCTCGACATTGTACAGACCCTGCACCGGGATTTCGTCCACCAGCGCCGGTGGTAATCCCGCACTACTGTGGGCCGGGCCAAAGGGAAAATCCTGGCTGGCGTCAAGGTGATTGGCGTAGAGCAGCCAGCGCGGCGCCGGCAAATCGGTGGCTTGCCAGGCCTGCCACAGCGCGAGGCTGGCATAGCGATGATCGCTGTGTGTGTCCAGCAGCGGATGGGGGCTGACTAACACCCGGGGTTTCTGCGCCCGGAGAATCGCCGCCAGGTCGGCAACGAGCTTGTTCCAGCTAGTGCGGCCATCGACATCCGAGGGCAACTCAAACCGATTGAAACGGCGAAAGGAGCGGCTGTCGTCCAGCCCCGACCAGGGTGAAGCCAGGCCCTGGTCGGGCTGCTCGCACATCGCCTGTAATTGCAGGCAGCCGTATCCCAGGTTTATACATTGCTCTTGCCCGACGCCCCCCCAGATACCCGCGGCAACGCTGTCCAGGCTGCGCACCTCACCCTTGAACCGCGATGCGGAACTATCGTCGTCACACCATGAGGCAAACTGCTCGGTCTCTGTTTCTCCCGCTGTGACGGTCACCAGCGTGCATGAATCGGCCCGGCTATAGAGCCCGAACGCCGCAATTTCCGCATCGTCCGCGTGGGGCGCCAGTACCAGCACACCGTCATCGACCAGCCCGCTATTATCATAGCTCCAGAGGACGCTGTCGCCGGTCACCAGGCGACAATGCTCGCCCTGCAGCGTGACCGGCCGCCCCGCGACAAGAGCCCCCGCCACAGCGCTGAGATTGAGGTAGCGGCGGCCGCCGACACCGCGCTCCAGGTACTGCTGCGAATTGTACTCCCCGGCGGTGATGCGAACACGGGGATCAAACCAGCGCCCGGCCATGGATGCCGATACCCGAACCTCCATCAACAAGGTATCGCCACAAGCCTGTCGCTGTGCCTCAGCCAACTGCAGTTGGTCTCCGTGCCAGTTGTGCGCCAGGCGCGTGCCGGACAGGCGATATCGATAGTCGACCCGGGGGGAGTAAAACACATGGTCCGACAGCAGTAGCTCATTGACCAGGTAGAGCAGCAACAGCAGCACTCCGGCCCAGACCCAGCAGCCGGCAACTGCGGTCACCACTACCACGGCCAGCGCCGCCAACAAGCCAGGCCGTTTTTGCCTTTGCCACCGCTTCGCGCTAGTCGCCGCCATGCCCGCCCACCATTGTCAGGTGCTCTCGCACAAAGGGAAAATTGCGGAACACCTCCGCGCCGGCTTCAAGAGTAAACAAACCCTCTACCCGTGCATCCATGGCTGCGGCCCATTCTCCGCGCTGAGTTGCATCGAGCTGGTAGAGGGTGCGCATCGCCCCGGCCAGGGCCTCGACATCCGCCAGGGGAAACAGCAAGCCGCTGTCACCCACCACCTCACTGGCGCCGCCACAGTCGCTGGCGACGATCGGCAGGCCGGCGGCCATGGCCTCCAGTAAAACCATGCCGAAGGGCTCGTGGTCGGAGCTGAGTACAAAACCGTCGAAGGCGGCAAATAACTTCGATGCGTCTGTCACCGGCCCGGTGAGACACACCCGCTGTTGCAGACCGAGGGCATCGATCTGCTCTTGTAATGATTGCCGCAAGCGGCCCTTGCCGAGGATCAACAAGCGCGCATCCGGCAACTCTCCAGCCACCCGGGCAAAGGCATCGATGAGGGTCTTCTGGTCCTTGTCGGGGTGCAGGCGACCGACGTTGGCGAAAACGAATTCCTCATCAGTGATATCCAGTCGTTGGCGCGCCTCTCGCCTCGGCAGAAGATCGCGCCTCATGGCGGTGTAATCGACCCGATTGTAGAGGGTTTCGATACGCCCCGGAAGCCAGCCAGGCAAGCTGGCACGCACATCGTCGCGCACCGCGTTGGAGACCCCTAACAGCGCCAGGCGTTGACGCCGCCGATTGACATACCAGCGACGGCTACGGCGCCGGTAATCGCCAAAGGCGTGGTGCACCCCGACCACGAACACACCGGCGATGTGGCTTGCCACATAGATGGACTTGTAACGATGGGCAATGGCAAAGCGGATACTCCGCTGCCGGCAGATGGAACCCACCGCGGCAATGGCGGCGCGTTTCAAGCCGCGAATCTGCCGGGAGCTGAACTCCAGGAAGATGACCTCGTCGCCGCCGGTAGACCGCGCCACCGACTCATCCGCGGCGCCGGTGAGATAGACCGTGGTGACGGAAACCCCACTGCCGCGAAACAGGCTGACGGTTTGCCGGGCGACATCCGTAAACGGCGCCCCGTAGCCATGGCACAATTGCAATATAGGCACTGCGCCCGGGGCAAGCTTGTTGAGTGTGTATTCCACCGTCATCGCTCAGGCCAGGGGCAGTTCGGGGGGCTTGCCGAAATCCCGCTGGTAGAGCGTCACAGCGCGTCGGCAAACCCGGGACCAGAGCCGCCGATCCGCCAGTACCTGGCGCAGGGGCAAACCGGTGTAGGCGCGGATAAAACGCAGGATATCCTTGCGCCCCAGGCCGATATCGGCGGCGGAAAAGTAGAGCGAACCCAGGTCTTTTACCCGCCAGCGAGCGGGCACCTGTGAGCGTATTTGCGCCCGGTGCAAATCGATCAGGTACAGCCGCGGGGTACCGCGACGATCCCAGCCGTGGCGCAACAGGATATGACAGAGATAGAAATCCCGGTGGTTCATTCCCCAGCGGTGCATTTCGCGGCCCATCGCCGCCACACCCTCGATCAGCAGGCGTTTTTCGGTGAACCCGGGGGGGTGCTGCGGCCAGCGGGCGCAGCAGTCCTCCAGGCTCTCCATATCGGCCAGCTCCTCCGTCACCAGGAAGGACAACTGCCTGGCCGGGTTGAGCCCGCGCTTGCCGTAGCCGACGCAGGTCATGGTGCCGATGCCGTGGCGGTGCAGCAATTCGATTGCCCGCCATTCGTTTTCCGCCCCCAGCACCGGCAAGCGTAATTGGACCAGATTTTTCAGGATTTCGACCCAGCCCACCCCACGGTGTAGTTTAAGGAAATAGGCCTGGTCTTCGAATATAAAGCGCTGGGTCGTTCGCCCCTCCTTCTCGCGATAAACTTCACCCCGCACCTGCTGCACCGCCTCGAAAGGTTGTGGCCAGGCTTGTCGAAAATCTTCACGCAGTTTGAGTATCACGATGCTCCGCCAGTCGCTCAATCAACCCGGCCGCTCGTACCGGCATCTGGTAGATGTCCGCACGCTCGGCAAACGAACGG
>JAUXCW010000189.1 GCA_030618705.1 Gammaproteobacteria bacterium
GAGGTCTTTATCGGCGGTGGAGTGGACCGCCACGGTTTTGATGCCCAGTTCCTTGCATGCGCGCAGAATTCGCAGTGCGATTTCGCCGCGATTGGCGATGACGACTTTGTCCAGCATAGGAGGCCTCGTATTAACCCAATAGTGTGGCTGCCCGGCAGCCTAGACGATGGTGACCAGGGGTTGATCGAATTCCACGGGTTGGCCGTCCTCGATCAGAATGGCCTCGATGGTGCCTGACTTATCTGCTTCGATCTGGTTCATCATCTTCATGGCCTCGACGATACACACGATGTCGCCGGTCTTGATGATCTGCCCCACCTCGACAAAGGCCGGGGAGCCCGGGGAGGGCGAACGGTAGAAGGTGCCCACCATCGGCGATTTGACCACGTGGTTGTTGAGGACAGGCTCCTCGCTCTCCACTTTGGCGGGGGCAGCAGGTGCGGGGGCAGGAGCCGGCGCCGCCTGCATTGGGGCCGCGGCGAACACGGCCTGGGGCTGGGCCGAGTGCCGGCTAATGCGCACGGACTCTTCCCCCTCCTTGATTTCCAGCTCGTCGATATCGGATTCTTCGAGCAGTTCGATGAGCTTTTTAACCTTCCTGATATCCATGTCTTCTCCCCTTGTCGGTAGTGCTTTAGCTGTTATCTGCTTGCAGGTGTTCAAATGCGGCCTGTAGCGCCAGTTGATAGCTGTGGGATCCAAACCCGCTGATAACGCCGAGAGCCAGGTCTGAAAAATAGGATTGCCGGCGAAATGCCTCCCTGCCGTGCACGTTGGACAGGTGTACCTCGATAAACGGGATATCGACCGCCGCCAGCGCATCGCGCAGGGCGACGCTGGTGTGGGTAAAGGCGGCCGGGTTAAAGATGATAAAGTTGACGCCCTCGCGGGCGGCGTCGTGTATACGCTCGATCAACTCGTATTCGGCGTTGCTCTGCAGGGTCTGTAAGTGGTGGCCACTGCCCAGCGCACGCTCGTTCAGCTGTTGGTTGATCTCATCCAGGGTGGTAGATCCGTAGACCTCGGGCTCGCGGCTACCCAGCAGGTTCAGGTTAGGCCCGTGCAGGACGAGGACGGTTGCCATGGCGGGAACTCTCGTGTGAGTAACGCGTGTGTATGCCGCCGGAAAGCGGTACATGATGGTGACTTCAAGATTGTGCATGAAAACCGCAAGCGAGTCCAATTATTTGTAGATTCGACGGAGTTCACCGGGAATCGCCGCCAGTTTGGCGCATTTTTGCCTAATCAGCCGCCCCTGCCGGCTTCTCCCCGCAGTGTCTCCAGTACCAGGTCCACCGATAGAATTTGGGGCAGCACCGTGGCGGGCTGGTCCACGCTGGCGGGGTAGTACAGATACAGGGGAATGCCCGAGCGGCCCCAGCTCTCCAGGGTTGCGGAGATGACCGGATCGTGGTTGGTCCAGTCGGCCTTGAGATAGGCGACGCCGTGCTGCCGAAAAGCGTTTTTTACCTCATCCTTGCCCAGTACCCAGTTTTCATTGGCCAGGCAGGTGATACACCAATCGGCGGTGAAATTAACGAATACCGGTGTGCCCTCGGCACGCAGCTCCTCGACCCTGGCTTCACTGAAACTGGCGTAGTCGGCGCTATTCCCGTCGCCGGAGGAGCGCAGGGTGGGGCTGGCGAGAATCAGCAGGGCCCCGGCAAACAGGGCCACACGCGCACTTTGCACCGATACGGCGCCGCCGTTGAACCAGAGGGCGACAGCGATAAGCAGGCAGCCGGCCAGTACCAGGGCAACGCCGTCGACCCCTGTTTGCCGGCCGATAACCCATAACAGCCAGATTGCGGTGGCCAGCAGGGGGAAGGCCAGGAACTCCCTGAAGCGCTCCATCCAGGCCCCGGGCTTGGGCAGCCAGCTGCCGAGTTGCGGCAAATAGCTCAGGAGTAAAAAGGGCGCGGCCATACCCAGGCCGAGGGCGACAAACACCAGCATCGCCATGGCTGCACCCTGGCTCAGGGCGAAGCCCATGGCGGTGCCCATGAAAGGCGCGGTACACGGACTGGCGACCAGTACCGCGAGTGCACCGGTGAAGAACGAGCCGCGGTAACCTCCGCCGCTGGTGAGTGCCTGGCCGAACCCCATCCACTGACCGCTAAAATCCGCCGCACCGGCCAGCAGCATGGCCATCAGGAAAAACAGGTAGACCAGGGCGGCGACGAACCAGCTGCTCTGTAGCTGGAATCCCCACCCCACGGCGGTGCCCGCCGACTTGAGCCCGATCAGCACCGCCGCCACCAGGCAGAAGCTGGCGACGATACCGGCGGTATACCACCAGCCGTGGGCGATGCGCTGCCCCCGACTGTCGTGGGAGGAAGCCAGGCCCAGGGCCTTCAGCGATAAGATCGGCAGCACGCAGGGCATGAGATTGAGAATCAGTCCGCCGAGAAAGGCAAACAGGGCGGCCAGCGGCAGTGTGATATCGCTATCCGCCGGGGCAGTGACAGGGGTGGCCGGTGCCGTCGGCGTGGCCTGGGCATCGACCTCGCGCCAGTCGCCGCCGGGCCAATTTACCTCGAAGCGTTGTTTGTAGGGCGGGTAGCACAGGCCCTCTTCCGAACAGCCCTGGGATTGCACATCCAGCACGAAGGGTGAATCCGCGCCGATGGGCAGGTCAACGACCATTTGCTGGTGATAGATTTCGACTTCACCGAACAGCTCGTCCTGCTTGACGATGCCGCTGGGAAGCCTGGCCTCTGCGAGCATGTCCCGGCCGTCTACCGCGGCTTTAAAACCGTGGCGATAGAGAAAATAGCCGTCGGTAATTCGCCACTGGAGCTGTAGTCCCTGCTCCGTGGCGACAATGTTTAACCGGTAGGCCTGCTCCACGGGCAGGAAAGTATCATCGTTGGCGCCGAAGGGGCCGGAGCCGCCGCCAAGCGAGCTTTGCTGGGCGTAACCGGTGGTGGCACCGAGCAGCATTATCAGCATTACCAGAATCGAGTGCATTGGCTCTCCAAATTGTTCACTTACCGCCCTGACGAATGCTGACTTTCACCGCTTGGACAGATAAACCCCGATTTCATTCCGCTGGGTCTGTGGTTTGGGGCCGTAAACTAATACAATTGCGGCCTCGTGTGAATAGTATAGAGAAGCGTAATGGGCGACAGGACGATGGATGTGGTGGGATGTGACGCGGCTCAAAGTGCGCTGGCGTCTGTGTCCGACCTCTGGCGATCTCGACGTGATGGGTGCTGAGATGGTAAAACAATTCTTCATGGCGGCGAGTCTGTTCCTGTTTGCCGCTCAATTTGTCCATGCACAAATCGTCCTCGTGGAGGGTTATGTGCGGGGTATGCCGCCGGGGCAGGCCGTCACCGCGGCTTTTATGACCCTGCGCAATACCGGTGAGGGGGAGGTCGTTCTGACCAGCGCCAGTTCGCCGGTGGCGGACAAGCTCGAATTTCACCAGCACAGCCATGAAGGCGGTATGATGCGTATGCGTCGCATCGATGAGTTGCGTGTTCCGGCCGGCGGTGAGTTGCAGCTCGCCCCCGGCCACTTGCACCTGATGCTTATCGATCTGCTGCAGCCTCTCAACGAGGGCGATAGTGTCCCTATCGAGCTGTGTAGCGACAGTGGAACCTGCCAGTCCATCAACTTGAAAGTTATCAGTGTACTCAATGAGCCCTGATATAAGCCGGAGAATTACATGACGTCTGAATCAATTTCGACCAGGTTCCAGGATTTGCGCCAGGATATGGCGGAGGGTCGAGGGGCCAGGATCGGCAAACTGTTGCTTTTGGCGCTGGGGGTTTACCTGTTGGTCTGCCTCGCACTGGGCTGGTACTGGAGCCGTGCGCCCGCCATGTTCAATGTCGAGATCAACGCCAGGGAGATGGTGCCCGCCCTGGCGGATGAACCCATTACAGGCGCGGTTACCACGGCGACTGCCATCAAGGTCGCCCGGACCCTGTTGGATAAGCCCGGCGGCTATCTCAGCAATGACATCATGCCCCCCGGTGTGTGGTTGGATAATATGCCCAGCTGGGAATACGGCGTATTGACCCAGCAGCGTGACCTGGTCCGGGCCATGCGCGATAATTTCAGCCGCTCGCAATCCCAGTCCAAGGAGGATCCGGATCTGGCGATGGCCGATCCGCGCTTTAGTTTCACAGCAGACAGCTGGATGCTGCCTTCCTCGGAAAGCATGTACCGGGAGGGCATAGCGGAACTGCAATCCTACCTGACGCGCCTCACCGACCCCAACAACCCCGATGCACAGTTCTATTCCCGTGCGGATAACCTGCGACTGTGGCTGGAGGTGGTATCCACCCGTATGGGCTCCCTGTCGCAGCGCCTCAGCGCCAGCGTCGGCCAGACTCGACTCGATACCGACCTGGCCGGGGACGCCGACGCCAGCCAGTCCACGGCGCGACATGGCGAAGTCGTGGTAAAAACCCCCTGGTTGGAAATCGACGACGAGTTTTACGAGGCACGGGGTGCGACCTGGGCCCTGATCCACTATTTGCGTGCGGCGGAGGTTGATTTTGCCGGGGTCCTGAAAAAGAAAAATGCCCTGGTCAGTTTGCAACAAATCGTGCGGGAACTGGAGCAAACCCAGGACCCGATCTTTAGTCCGATGATCCTCAACGGCACCGGCTTCGGCCTGATGGCGAATCACTCCCTGGTCATGGCATCCTATATATCCCGGGCCAATGCCGGCCTGATCGATTTGCAGGCGCTGCTTTCCAGGGGCTAGTCCTCGATGCACCGTAGCGCAGTGACGGCCGGCACTGATGACGCCGGCTCGACAGCGCAGCAGCCGGGATCCACGCCCGGCTTTTTATTGTCCCGTCACTGGCGGGATCGCCCCGGGGGCGTCGAATTCCAGCTCTGGGTCAGTACCCCCCGGGGGCCGGCAAGACTCGTCTTTCCCAATATGGAGGTGGTGTTTTTTATCGCCTCGGCCGATAGCGAGCGGGCCCTGCCCATGATCGCGGGGGAGCTGGATCATCATCGCCCGCTGTCGCTGCGCACGTTTGGCGGCGACACCAGCATCGCCTGTTACTTTCGCAGCCAGCGAGCCCTGGTGCGCTCGCGCCGGCGCCTCACGGAGGCGGGGATCACCGTGCTGGAGGGTGATTTACGCCCCGTGGAACGCTTCCTGATGGAGCGCTTTGTCCACGCCGGGGTGGAAATTGCAGGCAGTCCCGTGACCACAGCCGCCGGTCTTCGCTACGACAAGCCGACACTGAAGCCCATACAGTGGCGCCCTGACTTGAGCGTACTCTCCCTGGATATCGAAACCGCTGTCGATCGGCTGGCGCTGTTTTCCATCGGCGTCATGGCCGATGATCTCCGCCTGGTGTTTATGGTCGGGGATGCGGTCGACAGTGACGGCATACGTTACTTTCACGATGAAAAAGCCCTGTTACAGGCTTTTATCCCCTGGTTCACGCGGCGCGACCCCGACCTGCTCATCGGCTGGAACGTGGTCAACTTCGACCTCTGGTACTTGCAGCGGATCTGCAAACGGCACGGCATTCCCTTCGCCGTCGGTCGAGGCGGCGAGTTGCCCTGGTGGCAGGTGCTGGATGAAGCCGGCGGGCGGCGGCTGTGCGATGTGCCTGGCCGGGTGGTGCTGGACGGAATCGAGGTGATCAAGGCGGCGCAATACCGCTTCGAGAGCTACTCCCTGCAATATGTATCCTCGCAGTTGCTGGGCGAGGGTAAATTATTGCAGGGCGCGGATCGCGGTGGGCAAATCGAGGAGTTGTTTCATCGTGACAAGCCCGCGCTCGCCGCCTATAACCTGCAGGATTGTGTGCTGGTGTGGGAGATATTCGAACAGCGAAAACTGCTCGATTTCTGTATCGCCCGCAGCCAGCTGACCGGCCTGGCCCTGGGTCGTGTCGGGGGTTCGGTGGCGGCGTTTGATTTCAGCTACCTGCCCCGCTTGCATCGGCAGGGCTATGTGGCGCCGGCGGTGGGGCCGGACGCCGTCGGCGGGCACTCCCCCGGTGGATACGTGCTCGATTCCCGACCCGGTATCTACGAAAATGTGCTGGTGCTCGATTTTAAAAGCCTGTACCCGAGTATTATTCGCAGCTTTTATATCGACCCGATGGGGATGGCTGTCGCCGCCGATTCAGGGGGCGGGGATGACCTCGTCGAGGGCTTTGCCGGCGCGCGCTTTTCCCGACAGCATCACCTGTTACCGGGATTGCTGGCCGAGCTGTGGCAGGCGCGGGACGGTGCCCGGCAGGCCGGTGACAGCGCGCTGTCCCAGGCGATCAAGATTCTGATGAACTCCTTCTACGGCGTCCTCGGTTCCCCGGGCTGCCGTTTCTACGATCCGCGCCTGTCTTCCTCGATTACCCGGCGGGGTCACGAGATCATTTGCCAGAGCAAAACCTTTATCGAGGGCTGTGGCTACCAGGTGATTTATGGCGATACCGATTCCCTGTTCGTCTGGCTGCGCGGAGCCTTGAGCGAATCCGAGGTGCTGGCGCTGGGTGCGCAACTGGCGGAGGATATGAACCGCTGGTGGCGCAGGCGCCTGCGGCAGGACATGGGGATCGAAAGCCTGCTCGAGGTGGAATTTGAAACCCACTTCCTGCGCTTCCTGATGCCGACGATACGGGGCACGGAAAAGGGCAGCAAAAAACGCTATGCGGGCACGGTGCGTAGCGTACCGGGGGACG
>JAUXCW010000058.1 GCA_030618705.1 Gammaproteobacteria bacterium
CTTCCTCGTGACGCGAGATCAACGACTCGACCTGATCGATCTTCGAGGCCATGTAATCCATCGAGGAGCCCAAGGGAGCTTTCAGCTTAACGAGAAAGCGGGATTCATCATCCTCAGGGAAAAACTCCGAGCCCAACTGTCCAACGAAGTAAGCACTGCTTGCCACTACCAGCGTTGTCAGTATCAACACCATCCAACGTTGCTGAAGACACCTGGCCAGCACATACTCGTAAAGCTGCTCAGTCCTCAAATGCAGTCTGTGCAAGATCGCAGCAACGCCTTTGCGCTCGCTTCCGGTTGGCTTCAGAAATCGAGCACAGAGGGCAGGCGTCAGAGTCAGGGAAACGAACAGGGAAGCAAGCACGCCGACCACGATAACCACGGCAAATGAGCGCATGAATACGCCGAGCATTCCCGGCATGAAAATCACTGTGGCGAAGATGCAAACAAGTGTCAGTGATGCGGCGATAACAGGAAACAGTACCTGACGAGTGCCCGTGCTGGCCGCCTCCTCTGCATCGACATGCCCGTCTTCATGTTGGCGGTGGATATTCTCCAGTACCACGATGGCATCGTCGACGACTACTCCGATGAGCAAGAGCAAGCCCGACAAGGTCATGATATTGAAAGTGTAGTCACCAAAATACATGACCATCACGGCGCCAGCCAGGGAGACAGGAATTGCGATTGCGATGATCAGGGTTGCAGGCAGATTCAACAAGAAAAACAGTACCACCAGCGCTGCCAGAATCGTCCCCTCTACGACATGATCCTGTAGTGCCGAGACGGTACCTTTGATGATATCGGACTCATCCGTGGCGACAATCAACTCAACACCGTCTGGCAATGCAGGTCGAACAATCGCCTCAAGCCGCTGGTACACGTCCCGAACGATAACCACGGTATTGGCGTTCTGCACCTTCTGGATGCCGATGGCGACGCCTTCCTGCCCATTGAAGCGGGCCAGGCTGCGCTTGTCCGACAGCCCGTCACTGATGGTGGCGACTTCGTCAAGCTTCACCGGGATCTGATCCCGCCATATAATAATTAGATCGCCAAGGTCGTCGATGTTGTGATATTCGAGGTCCAGATGTAGCAGCTTTTCAAGTTTGCCGCTGACCAGGTAGCCCCCCGGCATCTGTACGTGTTCGCGGGAAAATGCCACGATCACATCTTGCGTGGTAATGCCAAGCGCCGACATTTTTTCCGGATTGATGTCCACGCGGATCTTGCGCTCACGTCCGCCGCCGACCAACACTTCTCCAACCCCGTCGATGTTTTCCAATGATTTCTTGACTTGTTGCCGGGCGATTCGATTGAGCTCGCTAAGTGGCCGATCACCTTTAAGCACCAGCCACAGGACGGGAATGGCATTCGGATCAATCTTGGCAACGATGGGCGTTTCAGCTTCAGCGGGCAAGTCATTGATTACCTGGTTCACTTTAGCCTGAACCTCGTTGAAGGCCACATTGGGATCCTTGCTGAGTTCGAACATTACCCGCACCTCCGATACACTGGGCACTGATCGCGAGCGTACATAATCAATGGCTGAAATCGAGTTCACTGCGGATTCGATGGTACTGGTGATACTGCTGTCCATGACTTCCGGGCTGGCCCCCGGATTGACCGTGGTTACGGTCACCATAGGAGGGCTGATGTTCGGCATGCGATCAAGCCCGATATCCCTAAGCCCTATCAGGCCGAACAGGACTATGGCGGCGCTGAGCATATAGGACAACACACGGTGATGGACGAAAACATCGATGATGTTCATGGTGCAGGGCTTTTCCCGCCGATATGCAAAACACTGCCATCGGTGATTAGCGCCGAACCTTCGGTCACGATCCGGACATCCGCTGCCAGGCCGTCCACTATCTCCACCCTGTCATCTTTCCGCCAACCCAGCGTGACGGTGCGCTGGCTGGCGTGGTCGCCATCGACGACAAAGACAACATCGTTGCCGTCACGTCGCACCACGCTGAGAGTCGGCACTGTCAGGGCGTTCTGGCTTTGCTTGACGATCATTGTTGCGTCGACACTGGCACCGGGATACCAGCCGCCCGGGTTGTCAAACTTGACGATGATATCAATTGCCCGACTGCGCGGGTTGATCTGGGGATTGATGCTGGTTACCGTGCCAACGGCAACGCTTGCCTGTGCCGTCGGGGTTTTCAGCCTGACCTTTTTGCCAACAGAGATGCTGGCGGCCTGGTGTTCGGGAAAGGCAATCCGCGCCTGGAGGGTGTTGATTGAGACCAGTTTGAAAAGGGCTTGCCCCGGGGTGACGTAATCGCCTACAGAAATATTCCGTTTGGCGACAACACCCAACTGTGGCGCCAGGATCCGGGTCTTGGAGTCCAGATATAGCGCTCGTTGCCTATGTTTCTTTGCCACATCCCGCAGCGCCGTCAGCATTGCCAGTTGAGCCTGCTCGTCTTCCAGTCGATCCCTGGATATCGACTGCGACTTCG
Source organism: Gammaproteobacteria bacterium (assembly GCA_030618705.1). Lineage (GTDB taxonomy): Bacteria > Pseudomonadota > Gammaproteobacteria > Pseudomonadales > JAHEGP01 > JAHEGP01. Next base: position 2,472 of record JAUXCW010000058.1, read on the forward strand.
CCAGCTTGAGCAGGCGATTTACCTCTCTTTGCTGATTGTCCAGCAATACTTCCTGACGTTTTAGTTCCGCCGCGGCCTTGTCCGCCTCAATCTTATACAAGGTGTTGTCGATAGTTCCCATCAACTGTTGCACTTCGACCGTATCGCCTTCGCTGACTTTGATGCTGATAATCTGGCCGGACGTTTCGGCGGAGATTGTCGGATGGTGAATACTTTCGACGCTGCCGAGCGCCGTGAGCAGATGGTCGATAGACTGCCGCTGTGGTTTGGTAACGCTGACCCGGGTGCCCGATACGGCTTTTACCGCAATTCTATCCGGCACTGAGGATTCCCCGCATCCACACAGCGCAACAACCAGAATAGCCAGTACGAACCGGTTCATGATTGCGTTACGCCATACAGAAACAGCCTGGTGATGTGCTGTGCCAGTGGCGGTATTTCAGTATGTCTTTTGGCTGCATGTGGCAGATAGGGAGCCAGCTTACGGGCTTCGAGGTGGTGAAATATCATTCCAGCCAGTGAAAAAATAAGCAGTTGCGGGTCGGCACCGGGTGCCAGTTCACCCATCAATGTGTACAGAGGCTCGTAGAAAGCGGTAAAAGCATTCTCTGCGATTGCTGCCAGTTTATCTTCGTCTCCCTCCAGTAATTCTCGCATATAGATGCGTCGAAACCTGGGATCCTTTTCCATGAGTTCCAGCATTGTGCCTATCAGCAACTCAAGCCGACTGGCTGGGCCGTCGATTGCTGCCATTTGCTCGCTGATTCCCAGCGTGTGCTGCTCAAACAGGTAGGTGATAGCAGCAATGTAAAGCGCGTCCTTATTGTCAAAATGATGATAAATAGCCGCCTGGGTAATACCCACCGCGCGGGCGATATCGCGCATAGATACACCGGCATATCCCTGCCTCGCAAACAGCTCCGCGGCGGTATCGAGCAGACGCTCCTGAGTATGCTCCATAAAAGACCCCTACTAAACGTTCGTTAGGTATCTTAGCAAGGCGCAATTTGAGCGTCAACTTTAGCGACCTGCCCGAAGGGTGTTGGTGTGTTTACATGTCTCCCTCGGCGCTCAGCTACCCGCTAGAGGTCCTTGCAGCTGGTTCTTTGGGCGGTCCGTTGTCCGGGTGGGAAGAGTCACAGGCTTATGGCTTGTGCTGGTGGAAACACAGGTTCGGAAAATGACCGAAGGAGGCACCTGCCCGAAGTTCATGATTCGCCAGGCCGATTTCCTGCGCCGAGGCCCGTGCACTGTCCTGTTCATCGTCGAGCAGGAGTAGTGGCGTCTGGGCAAGACAGGCCAGGCTGGCAGTATGAATCATGAGAGTTACCGTTTTGCTTTGATGGAGGCTTCGACACCGTTTATCAAGCAGGTAACTCTCTCTTTTTCAATAGACTATGCCGGATCTGGCCTGGACTACACCAGCTAAAGCTGCTTATAAATATTTACCAGCACCGTTACTTTTCATCCGATTCTTGTAAATCCTGCTCTGCAGTCTGGACTTTTTCAATAAGGTCATTAGCCAATTCTGCAACACTGTGATTGATATCTCTCACCATATCGTAAATTGCGCCAATGGTTGCATCCTGTATCTGCTTCACTTCCTGGCTTGGCTTTTCGCCAAATCCAAGGTTTTCCAATACGGTGATTGGCAGCCCGGCAATGGAGCGATGTATTTCCTCGGCGCTTGTTGCTCCTTTATCAATTGCGTCTTCGATCAGTTTGCTTATCTCTTGTTTATTACTTGTCATAACATTTCTCCAGTTGGTTGTTCGTGTGAAATACGCCCGGCATCCATATGGCTCAAGTCATAGCTGCCCTCCATCCAGCGTTTGATGTGATTATAAACCCGGGGTGCATGCGCTAACCTCAGGTGATTAATTCCCGAAATGGCGGCGGAGTGTTTTTCTATGTTCCCCGGTTCAGGTTTATCCCTGTCGAAACCCGAGTGTCCATGAGCGCTGCTCAAGTGTACTAGTCCATCACCGACCACGCGACCGATGGGATGCGTGACATCCTTTGTGATCGTCCCGCCGATAAAGTGATGTCCGGCGCTTTCCAACCAGGGGATGGACGTGGCAGCAGCGGTTTGATCACCTTGCCAGTCTTCATCAATCAGGTGGGGAAGGCGTAAATCTTTAATCGCCGCACCTCTTGATTCATAGAGTGATTCATAGATTTGCCCCACCTTGCGTGAAACCGGATGCTCACTTTCCGACATGTTGTGAAAAATATCCTGGGCCCAATCTTCCCAGGGCGTGCCGAGATGCGGTGAACCCAGATAGAAAATCTTGGCTACTTTTGAAACCCAATCCGATGCAGAGTCGGCACCATAGTGGCAGGCACTGCGGGTAAGCAAACCGCCCAGGCTATGGCCAATCAAAACAATTTTCTCGACTTCCACCGGGTAGGCGTTGAGCAGCTCATCCATTAATGAAGACAAGGCCCGGCCATTTTTTGAGATGCGAAGCCCGCTGTTAAAACGTAAATAGAGCGGCGTATAGTCAAAATCTCTCAGCAGTAAACTTCCATAGGAAAGGCGGGTTGTCGGCGTCTCGATGTCTCTGGGATAGGCCCACAACTGCTCATGTGAAGACAAACCATGGACAAAAATTGCGATTTTTGAAGAGGGGGCCGGGAACAGGTTTTCCAGGTGATTGTCGCACAACTCCAATCTACGATTCTGGTGGTAGAAGCCCATTTGTATGGCCAGAGGACTGTTGCCTCGGTGGAACGATTCCCCCAATACGCCATTGAGTGCTGAGATGCCCATCCCAAGGATCGAGGGTTTTAGTGATTCATAAAGATTGAATGTGTCCATAATGATTTCCATTAATAATCTGCCGGTTCCCCGCTAACTGTCGAAAACCAGGTGACTTGCTTTGGCGGACGGTCTGTTTTGGAAAAAACACATAGCTGGCATATACTATGCATAGCAGCCAATATAACCTCATGTGCATATATGCATTATATACATATATGGTGGGATGTAAAGTATGGAAGAGAAACCGGTCAGTGGAAATACCACCTATCCCGCGCTTGTCGGCAATATCATTGCGAGTCTACGCAAGGAGATGAGTATTGGGCAGGCTGAGTTTTCCGCCATGATCGGCGTGGGTCAGTCAACCTGGTCAAGAATTGAAAAAGGCGAGTCGGCCTTGACCGTCGAACAACTGGCCAAAGCCGCTATGCAACTGGGCCTGCAGCCCCATCAACTACTAGCGGCCGTGGACGGGGCCAGGGAAAGTCTGGAAGCGCAGGGTATTGGCACTTTGTTGGATCGAATCGGCGCCGGCAATATGGCGCTACTGGGTTCAATTCCGGTAGTAGGCCCTACGCTGACGGCGATACTATCGGGTATTTCAAGCTACAGGGAATACAGCAGTTTCCCACACGAAACGGTGAATAATCAGCAAGTGGGCGATGGGGGAGAAGCTATAGACAAAGCAAACAAAAATGAAAACACCGGGGACCGCAGCGGTCCGGAATCAGCCACAAAAAAGGAGGCCTAAAGCTGGGAACCGTTGTTGAACAGCTCTCTTCGGCTTCGACAAGCCAATCTGTTTTCTAGAAAAAGACCAGTCCGTTATTGAGCAGCAGGCCGATTTGTTCCTAACAATCAAGATGTACTTTATAGGCAGATTCTCATTTCCGTTTGAGGTAAACGACTAAGCTGCTAGAATGCGACGAACCCTAAGCAAAGGTGTTTCGGCCGATGAAGCGCTCCTTATTCTATGGTCTTACCCTGTTTGTTATCGCGCTATTGTCGGGTATCCTAGTCATGATTGCGTTCTGCACCCGGGTGCCTCCGACCCCGAGTCTGGCCGACGCACAGGGCAGGGGCTTTTTTGATCTGCGTGCGCATTGGGCTCGCGGCGATGTCGTGGTGCTGCTGCGGCACACCGAGCGCTGTGACCGCTCCGATAATCCTTGCCTCGATGGCGATACCGGGATTACCGTACCGGGCGAACGCATGGCCAGGCAACTGGGTGCCCACTTTCGGCGCTTGTCCCTGGATAATGCCAAGATCTACAACAGCCCGCTCAAGCGCGCGCGGCAGACCGCAGTTCTGGCGTTTGGCGAGCGCAGTGAAAGCCGCCCCTGGCTGAGCGAGAATTGCAAAAAGAGCCTGTATCGCGACATACTGGCGCACAAGGTGGCCGGTAAAAATCTGCTCCTGGTGACCCATAGTACCTGTATCAAAATGTTACAGGATAACAGCGGTCAACTTCTGTTAAATATAGATATTGGCGATGACTCGGCCTATGGTGCGGCCGTATTTTTCGCGGTCAATACACTGACCGACCCGGCTCACCTCTATGTGCTGGGTCATCTCTACCCCGGAGAATGGGCGTCGTTGCCCCATCACATGCCGGTTGCGAATATGATCAAATGGCTGGACACGCCCTCCATTTTCTTGTCTCGCCGTGCACTTAGCCAAAAATCCAGGTCCCCCAATTCACCGCGACCTGGCTGACCGCGCTATCGAGCGACTACCGGTCATTTCTTATCCAGCCTTTTCATAGTAGGCCCTTAGTTCCTTCTTGAGCACCTTGCCTGTAGCCCCGGTGGGTAGGGGCTCATTGCGGATCCATATTTTTGTCGGCACCTTGTAAGCGGCAAGGCTGTTGGCGACGAACTGCTGCAATTGTTCTTCAGATACCGAATCATCAGGGGCAAGCTGAACGACCGCGCCCACAAGTTCACCCATTACCTCATCGGTCAGGCCGAAGACACAGGCCAGTTGTACTGCCGGATGCCCGGACAGTGCGACTTCCACTTCTGCACTGTAGATGTTTTCGCCGCCCCGGATAATCATATCCTTAAGCCGGTCGACGATATAGATAAACCCCTGTTCGTCGATCCTGCCCACATCACCGGTATGAAACCAGCCGTCGGTAAAGGACGCTGCGGTCGCTTCGGGGTTTCGCCAATAACCCTTGACCACATTGGGGCCACGTACCCACAGTTCGCCCAGCTCTCCGCGGTCAAGTTGTTCGCCGGCCTCGTTAACCACCTTGACATCACACACGGGGGCTGCCGGCCCTACGCTGTCCGGCTTGTCGGCATAGTCCTGCCTGCTGTTAGTCGCGATTCCCGCCGAGGTCTCGGTAATCCCCCAGCCGTTGGAGGCGCCCACCGCCGGCATAGCGGCTTTGACTCTGCGCAGCAGGTCCGGCGGTGCCGGCGCGCCACCGTAACCAATATTCGTTACTCCGGACAGGTCCCGCTGCTCGATGTCGTTGGCATCCAGCAGTTGCCTGACCATGGCCGGCACGCCAGTGAATATATTGATATGCTCTTGCTCGATCAGTTGCAGTGCGACTACCGGATCCCATTTGTGCATCATCACCAACTTGCCGCCGTTACTCAGTATGCCCAACATCATGCCGTGGCAGCCGGTAACGTGGAACAAGGGGACGGTCAGCAAGGCAACCCGCGGCGTCTTCTTCAGTGCGATTAAATCCAGCAAGCTGCTGCCGCTGCGCAATATACCCTGCACTCCGGTATAGGGCATGGTCAGGGCGGCACTACAAAAATTCCTGTTTGTCCCCAGTGTCCCCTTGGGGAATCCGGTAGTACCCGAAGTATAAAACAAGGTCGCATCGTCTTCAGGGTCTAAGGATACCGCTGGAAGTTTCAAACCGGCGGCAGCTCCCTGCCAGAGAGATTCGATAGTGGCCATTCCCTCCGGGACAGTCTCACAACGGGCGGCAACCGTATGCAGCAACGGCAATTTCGACTCTATAGCTTGCAGCCGCTCCAGGCGCTCTGCATCAGCAAAAACAAGCCTGGTGCCGGAGTCTTTCAAACCGTACTCCAGTTCATCGCTGGTCCACCAGGCGTTGAGCGGCACCACTATCGCACCCACCGCGGCAGCCGCCCAGAAAGCTATCGACCACTCCGGGTAATTGCGCATTGCAATCGCGACTCGATCGCCTTTTTTAATATCGAAACGGTCGATCAGCTGGTGCGCCACCGCCGCCACCCGCCGATAGTGTTGCGTAAAGCTGAGGCGTTCATCCTGATACAGGATAAAATCCATGTCGCCGAACTCCAGGGTGCCTTCGAGCAATGCAGCCATGGAGGGAGCCGCATTTTTCCAGCTGCGAATGCTGCGACCATCAACCACGACCTGCTCTATCTCGAAGGGTAAACCGGGTGAGCCCAGTATTGCTCGTATTTCTTCTATAGACGGTCGGGAAGCCAGTTTCGGAAATCGTTTGGAAAATTCCGACTTGATTGCGAAGCCGAGTAAGCCAAGAGAGGATTTCATCGTATTCCTTTTGTCATGTTCCATCATCGACACGCACTCAACAAGTGCTAGCCGGACGGCGTTTTCTTTTGGCTGTGCGAGGCTTTTTCGGGGCCGCCAGGGTATCCAGGAACTCGCACAATGCCGGAGTCCAGTCGGAAATATCAGAGGAGTGGGCGATGTGCAGTGAGTGCACCATGGGCAGGGTCTCCGCCAGCGTTGTAGCCGTGGTAAGAGGGTGCGCCGTATCGTCTTCCCAGGCCAGAATAAGCGTGGGTACAGATAAATTTTTCAAGGTGCCGAGATCCGGCATGTCCGACAGGGCGGCGCCCCGCAGGATCGCTTGCACATGCAGGGGGTTGGCCAGGGCCAGCCCCTTCGCCGTGTGCAGCGCCAATTGCTTGCGACCGTCCGCCCCCGAGGGAATAGGCAGCATGTCCAACAAGCGGTAGGGCGCTGCGCCGAACAGCCCGGAGACCCAGCCCAGGCGCCGGTAAACCGTCGCTTGTCGGGGACGGGTCTGCCAGGCGGTTGGCGGCAGCACCAGTACCAGGCCGGCCACTTTGTCGGGTTGTTGCACTGCCGCTTCCAGCGCGGTTGCTGCGCCCATGGACAGGCCACCGAGAACACAAGATTCTATGCCGCGGGCTGTGGCCACAGAATCGGCCACTGCCAACATATCATGTGCCATACAGTCCCAGCGATAATCTTCCGGGTCATAGCTACCATCGGAATTACCGTGCCCACGGGCATCATAGCGCACCACCTCTGCGTGTTTCTCCACTTCCTGCCAGTTCCACAGGCCGGCCTGGTTCTCCACTTTGATGCTGCCCATTAGAGCGTGCCCCCATACCAGGGGAATGCCCTTGCCTTGTTGTTGCACAGCGAGTTCGACCTTATCGAAGCGTTGCAGGTAGCTAAGCGGTTTCATCGGCTTTCCTCCCCGGTTGTTGAATAACGCTCCCTATCGCCTTCCGTAGTAGCAAGCGACTGCTCCAATTCGCTCATCGCTACTACCATGGCGTCCGCCAGCCTTTCGATATCAGGCACGGCCTTCTTGCATCCCATCATGGATATATTCAGGTTCCCGGCATAACTCCAGACCGTGATATTGAGGCCGCAGGCTTCTACCAGCGGGCCCATGGAATAGATATCCACCAGGGTTCCGTAGTTGCCGGACAACTGCTCGCGTGGGCCCGGCACATTGGAAATGATGGCATTGGTCAGGGGTTTAAAGTTCGGGCGATCCGCCTTGCGCAGTCGTTGCTTGCGCCTGGTTTTCCATAGCGACAAAAAAGGAGGCATAAAGTGCATTAGTTGTGAGAAGGTGTCTATCCCCAGAACCTGCAACTCCTGCTTGGCGACTCGCGTGGAATGTTGGATGGCGCGAAATCGCTCCTGCGGATCGGCAATGTTAGTCCACAAGCAAATAGGGAGGTAACTCGTGTGGTTTCCCGACTCCCTCAATTCGCCGGGCTGCTCGGCGGTTACCGGGATTGCGGTACCGAGTGGCTCGTCAGGCAGCTCATTATGAAACTGAAGATAATCGCGTAATGCCGCTGCGGCCAGGGCCAGGATTACATCGTTTACAGTACCATCGAGCTTATGGGCTAATTGTTTCACATCAGCCAGGGGCAGCTGTCTTCTGCTGAAGCTGCGCCGGGCAGAGAGCACGTGGTTCAGGCGGGTGCGGGGTGGTGGACTGGAAAGCCACTTCACAGTCGGTGAACCGACATCGCGATTAAAAGCCAGCAGGCGCGTTATGGCGCGCCACATGGTAGCGACAAAGCTGGGGAAAGCGCGGATATCGTATTTTAAATGGTCCGCCAGGGCGCTCCCTACCAGGCGATAGCCGCTGGGCAGGGGGCTTGCTCGCCAGGTGGAGGCATCTGCAGCCGGTGACATCAGGTGCGCCTGGTATTCAAACGCATGACTAATGTAACGCATTGTCGCCGTTCCATCGGCCAGGCAGTGATGTATCTTGTGTACGATGGCGATCCGCCCGTTCGCCAGGCCGGTCAGCAGCCACAGCTCCCATAGCGGGCGCTGCCGGTCCAGACGGTGGCACATGATCTGGGCGATCATCTGGTTTAGTTCCAGCTCGCCCCCCGGCGCCGGCAGCGCCGCACGATAGATGTGAGAGTCCAGATCGAAATCCGGGTCATCGACCAGCACCGGGTGGTGCAGATTAAGGGGTACGAACATCACCCTCTTGCGCAACATGGGAACTATATCCAGCGTCGCTTCCAGGCGCTCGCGCAACACATCGTAGCGGGTTTCATCGATGTCGGTATCAATTATCTGTATTTTCAGCGTGTGCATTAACACCGTTGGGGTTTCGGTGTAAAGAAAACTGGCGTCTTGTCCTGACAGTCTATGCATGGTCGGTGCCCGCAAGTACCGCTATTCGCCTGGCGACGGCCAGGCAGGCCTGTGCCAGGACCGGCCCAAAATCCGGTGTGACGCAGGACAGGTGTCCGTCGTCATAATAAAAACATTCCGCCCCGTCGATCAGTTCCGCCATCTCCCGCTGGTGTGCCGGCGGAATCGCCCGGTCTCTTTCGGTAATCACTATCGAGGTGGGCACATCGATTTCCTGCAGCCACTCGCTGGCATCATGCATAGCCATCTCCCTGGCGGTCTCGATTACCACGCGCAAACTGGTACGGCGCATCTCATCCAGCGCCCAGCGGGCTTCATCTTCGTGAAGCTGGTCAGCCAGCTTGGGCAGAAGCCGCTTGACCAGCCCCCTGGGCAAATGACTGAATATTTCCACCGCCTTGCTCAGGCCGACTATGCCGGCAAAAAAAGGCAGAATCACCAGCTCTTCATGGCGAGCGATACGCGCTTTATAATTGGTGGCGGCCAATACCAGGCCCGAGACCAGTCCGGGATGTTGCCTCCACAAATACTGCGCTATGGCGCCACCCATGGAATAACCCACGGCAATGACCGGGCCGGTATCCAGTTCCTGCAGCAACACCGCCATGTCGTCAGCGGCGCGGTTGAAGGTAAACCGATCACTGGCACGCCAACTGCGACCATGACCACGCATATCAGGAGCGATGATATTGAAATGTTGTGACAGGGCGGGGAACAGGCGAAACCAGCTCAAGCCCGATGAGCAGACCATGCCGTGCAATAGCAACAGCGTGGGCTTGCCAGGGTTCGGGTATTGCCGATAAAAGCAGGTGCCCCGCCCAGGCAATTCAACAAATACCCCGGTGGGGGCAAAGTGGGGCCGGCTTGTTTTTATCCGATTATCGCTACGCGCAGGCACTGCTGCTGTATTCATGCTCGCTCCGGAGGCCGTTTTCTTTACGCTATGCTTCGCTCTGGACGCGGGCCTTTTATAGCTGGCATCACAGAATTCCCTCGGCTCAATCTTGAATCAAATAACACCGCCCTGCCACAGGAGGCGGCGGACAATGCTTGTTACAGATCAAGGAACGGCCAGATAGGAGCATTCCCTTTGAACAGGCCTGTTTTTCGCGCTTGTTTCAAGTGCCGCAAAAGGTTTGCTCGACGATTTGTTCGGGTTGCGGCGGCAGCGCATAGCTATGCTGGTTCGATTTGAAATCACAGGGGCTTGCCAGCACCTCCACCAGCCGGTGAAAGGGCGCGAAATCCCGCTGCTCAAGCGCCGCATCGATGACATCTGCCACCAGATGGTTGCGCGGAATATAGAGTGGGTTGACGGCGAACATGGTGGCCTGGCGCCCTGCCGAATCCTGCGGTTCCCGTGCGAGCCGCGCCTGCCACCGGTTAAGCCAGGGCTCGAAGTCTATCGGCAGTTGGTAATCCTCTCTGGCGTCCCCGGCGTTCACTCCTTCGATGTGGGCGAGTTGCGCCAGCCTGCGGAAACCCAGGGTAAAGTCCACACTATGCCGCGCCATCAGTGCCAGGAAATCATCCACAAGCGCCTGGTCGGCGGCCATCGGATTCGCCAGGCCGATTTTTCTGCGCATCCCACCCTGGTATGCCTCGAGAAACAGATCCGGAAAAGCGTCGACGGCTTCCTGCGCCGAGGCCCGTGCACTCTCCGCATCATCGTCGAGTAGGGGCAGTAGCGTCTGGGCAAAACAGGCGAGGTTCCAATGGGCAATGCCGGGCTGGTTCTGGTAGGCGTATCGGCCTCCCTGGTCGATGGAGCTGAATACCTTGCCCGGATCGTAGTCATCCATAAAGGCGCAGGGGCCGTAGTCGATGGTCTCACCTGAAACCAGCATATTGTCGGTGTTCATCACGCCGTGGATAAAGCCCACTTGCTGCCATTTTGCGATGAGCCTGGCCTGGCGGCTGACCACCTCGTCGAGCATTGCCCGGTGGGGATTGGCCGCGTCGCTTAGCCGCGGAAAGTGGCGTTGGATAACGTGGTCGGCCAGCAGGGCCAGTGCTTCCGTATCCTGGCGGGAGGCAAAAAACTGGAAAGTGCCGATGCGAATATGGCTCTGGGCAACCCGTGCCAGTATGGCGCCCGGTTGTACCCGGTCGCGATATACCGATTCCCCGGTGGTGACCGCGGCCAGGGCGCGGCTGCTGGGTATGCCCAGCGCGCTCATCGCCTCGCTGACGATATACTCGCGCAGTACCGGCCCCAGCGGCGCTCGACCGTCGCCGCCCCGGGAGTAAGGGGTAGGGCCGGCGCCCTTTAGCTGGATATCGTAATGCACACCATCGATACCGGTGAGCTCCCCCAGTAAAACAGCGCGGCCGTCGCCCAATTGTGGATTCCAGCCGCCGAACTGGTGGCCGGCATACACGGTGGCGATGGGATCTGAGCCGGGGAGAAGATGATTGCCGGCGATAATCCCCACTCCT
>JAUXCW010000356.1 GCA_030618705.1 Gammaproteobacteria bacterium
CTCGGCAACAGCACCGGATCGAGACACCGGGCCAGTTCGCGCATCAATTCGCGCTCGGGGCGGCTGGAAACCACCAGGGCCGCGGGCCGCTCAATCCCATCCCCGGCAGGCAGAAATACCATAGCATCGCACACCCCATCGATTGCCTGCAGTTTTCGCGTCAGCTCGGCCAGGGAGGCGCGCTTGCCACCGACGTTGATCATATCAGCGGCGCGGCCGAGGAAGCGAAAGCGATTCGCCCCCAGCAGTTCCACCCGGTCCTGCAGGGGCGTGGCAGCGGACAACTGCGGGCCGCTCACCCGCACCTGGCCTTCAACCCTGACGATACTCATGCCGTCGAGCAGGGACCAACTTTCTTCCTGCACGCTGCGCCGGGTTGCGATACTCCCCGCCTCGGTGCAACCGAAGATTTCCTCGACCTTGCCGCCGAAGAGCGACTCCGCGGCACGTGCCGTGTCCGCGTCCAGGGGCGCCGTGGCCGATACGAGTCGAGCAACCCCGGGCATGGCCACGTCACTGGCCAATAGATGACGCAGGTGAACCGGGGTCGTCACCAGCATGCGCGGCGCTGATCCGCCTGACAGGGTGGCGGCAACCTCCCCGGCATAAAACGGGTGCCCGGCGTCGATGGCGCACCCCCCCTGCAGGGCCATCATCACCGTCATTTCCAGGCCGTACATATGTTGTGACGGCACGGTGGCGACAATCAGCGGTGGCGGCAAATCCCCGGGGGCGAATCGCCGCGCCAGCATGGAGGCCGTGCCGCAGAGGGTAAACCAGCGCTTTTCAATGGCCAGGGGCACCCCGGTGCTGCCCGAGGTAAAGGCGACCGCGGCCAATTGGTCGGAGGAAATCCACGGCAGTTCCGGCTCATCCGCGGCGGTGAAGCCCTCACGAGCATCGATGGTCACGGGGCCGGGTTGTTCATCACAATCGACGATACACACACTGTCCGGATAGCGCGAGACGATGTCCCTGATTGTGTCACCCTGGCGATTGGGCGGCAGCAGGCTGGCGCTGGCCCGCAGCAGGGAGGCGCAAAAGCCGAGCATAAAATAGTATCGATCCCGGCACAGGTTGACGGTGTAGCCCCCGGCGGGCAGCCTCTGCGACAGCGCCACGGCGCCCTGCAGGAATTGCCGCTGGCTAATGTTTTCACCTTGTCGCACGATCAGGGTTTTATCCGGCTGGTAGGCGGCGATCAGGGGAATCTCCGGCTCTGGCATGTCAGCTTCTGTGCACGCCGGAGTGGAAGACGATATGCAGGTACTCGCGAAAGGGTGGCTGCTGGAAATCCGGAAAGCGCCGGCGACGGTAGAAAAACTCGGCCACAAACAGCACGGCCACCAGGGCGTAGTTGATAAAATTGGTAAACAGGGACCAGAGCATCGGCGAGCCCAGCCAGGACAGCAGAGCCGTCCACAACGACAGCCCGGCAAGAAGCGCGGCCCATAATATGGTCATACGGCGGGTATAACGCTCGATATCGGGGGGTAACTGACCGTGGACGTGCTCGGCGATCCCAGTGATCAGCGGGACCTGGCCAGGCATCAGGGTGCGGGTAAAACCACTCCAGACGAGTAGCGGAATGATAATCGGCGGGATATACAGTACATATTTCGCCAGGTCGATAGTGGCCAGCCAGGCCGCCAATAGTATCGACAAAAGCAATACCGCCCAGGGGAACGGCTTGCCCTGGCGCAGCCCCGGGTACTGGACGGCGGCAGCGAGAAAAATAATGGCCATGGCCTGCAGCGCCGGGGTATGGGTCACTACCCCCAAGTGTACAAACAGAGGGTAACACAACAACAACACCAGCGGCATCGACTACGCCTCAGGATTGACTGGCGATGTGATCGGCCAGGGCGCGCAAGCTGGCAAAGATAGCCCGGTTGTTTTCGTCGTCCGCTTTCAGTTGCACCCCGTATCGCTGCGTCACCGCCAGCGAAATCTCCAGGGCGTCGATGGAATCGAGACCCAGGCTATCGGCATCGTCGAAGCCGAACAGGGGCGCATCGGGAACGATGTCCTGCGCACTGACATCCTCCAGATCGAGCGCCTCGACCAGGATCTTCGCCAGCTTGAGTTCCTCTTGGGTTTGTACCGTCATTAGCTACCGCCTGTCACGCTCAAATCGATTCAGGGCACGATGCCGCTGTATTCACTAAAAATTCCCAGGTCCACCCGGCGCTGACAGTCGTCGAATCCGACCGCCGCCATGGTGTCGAGAATGGTCGCCGGGGGCACACAGTACTCGATGGTATCCCAATAATACCGCATCAATTCCTGCGCCTCGGCGCTGCGTCGAAACACGCGGGTGATGGTCGGCACCACGACCCGCATATAAAACCGCAGCGAAGCCAGCGCCACGGCGCTGTGAGGGCGGGTGATTTCCAGTATCAGCACCTTGCCCCCCGGCCTCAGGACCCGCGCAAACTCCGCAAACAGGGGGCGCAGATCCGCGACATGGCGCAATGCATAGCTCATGGTGACCCGATCAAAACTGTTGTCCGGATAGGGCAGGTTTTCTCCCAGGCCCTGCACGGCACGGCGCACACCACGCTGGCGCGCCTCCCGCAGCATGCCCCGACTGGGATCGTGGGCAACCACCAGACCACTCTCACCCAGCATCTCCTGGGCGATCAGGGAAACCACGCCGGTGCCCGCGCCGACATCGAGCAACTGCATGCCCGGTTCGAGGTCGAATCGGCCCAGTGCCTGGCGCCGATAACGCTCGCCGCTGCCCAGGCTCATCACATTGTTGATCCAGTCATAATGGCCGGCAGAGGCGTCGAACATATCGTCGACCCGGCCACGCCGACCCTCAGCGCTGGGATAGTACTCATCGAGTACCGGGTGCGGACTTAGTGGTCGGGAGGGTTTCACTGCCATCGGTCAGACTCGAAACAAGAAAAGCCGCGTACTGTAAGGCAGGGCGTGTTCCGAATCAAGATATAATCCCGCGGACCGGGTAAGTCGCGCCCACAGTCCAGGCAAATCGCAACGCCCCGACCCGGGCATACCGGTGACAATCCCGGAGCGGTGCATATACTGACGCCGATATTGGTCATCTCCCCCTCTGCCAGAGGTAGTCGCAGTATTTAGCGATTACTATCGTATTCCAGAGCGAGAGATATACCAGGCAAAGGAAGGGCGCGGCGCCAAGAATTGACCCTAGAAGCTGGCCATGTATTTGGCTCAGCAAACGGAAAGTTATCGTTTGACTGAAATAGCAGAAGCTTTTGGGATGACGCATTATCGTTATGGCGGGATGTCTAATG